>PMCF01000257.1 GCA_003154115.1 Anaerolineae bacterium | reverse complement strand
TTCGCCACGGCAATTCCCAATGAGCCGAATTTTTTCAATAGCCTTGTATCTGCCAGACCTGTGGGCCTCTGTGGAATGCAAAACGGGAACGGCGATTGCACGTTCCCGAATGTGTGCCCCCGGCGAAATTCGAATCCGCGTTTTGGCCTTGAAAGGGCCGCGTCCTAGTCCACTAGACGACGGGGGCGTGCTTCATGAAGCGGCGCGATTTTACCAGTGATAAAGTGAATGGTCAAGGCGATTATGCGACTTGGTCATTTCATCTTGCTGGCATCGATCGAGAGATACCGTTCGAGCGGCACCCCGATCGTGTTGAGGACATACCCCACGATGTAGGGTTTCACCAGCACGTGCGATAGGCCGTGGGTAGTGAAGATCACAGGCGCATCGTCGACGATCAGCTGCTCGGCTTGCTGATACAACTGCAGGCGCTTCGTCACAGCGCGTTCGGTGCGAGCTTGTTCCAACAGGGCATCCACCTGCGGGTTGCTGTAATGGGTCTGGTTCTGCTGTGCTCCAGTGTGAAACAGGGCATCGGTGAAATTCTCTGGATCGGGATAGTCGGCGCACCAGCCGCCATCAAACAGCTGACCATGCAGCCCCGCATGAGTGAGGTCGTAGTACTTGTCCGGTTCGAGATTTTCCACCGTGATGGTGATGCCGAGATTTTGCTGCCACATCTGCGCTAATGCGGAGACGCTGCCGCCGGCATCGCTGCCATGGCCACTGGAGGTGTAGACGATGGGCGGCAGTTGATTGGCGCCGCCATATTTCGACTCGGCCAGCAGCTGGCGCGCCTTTTCCGGATCATACGACAATCCTTTCAGCTGATTGTTGTAGCCGGGCAGTCCTGGGGGTAGTGGGCCATACGCAGGCAGGGCGTTGTTATGCGTCACGATGTCGATGTATTTCTCGCGATCGAACGCCAGGCTGAAAGCCTGCCGCACTTTTAGATCGTCAAAGGGCGGCTGCTGGTTGTCGATGATGATCATGCCCGTGCACAGGCTGACGCCATCGCGCAGATCGGCGTGCATCGGTTCGGCGGGATCCTGGAAGCGCGGCAGGCTGCTGCCGCCGATGCCGGTAATGTCGATGTCGCCGGATTCATATAGGCGCAGCGGATCGCCGCTGTACAGTTGAAAGATGATGTAGGGAATCTGCGCCGGTTCAAGATAGTAATCGTCATTGCGTTCGTACAACATCGATTTGAAACTATCCCAGCGCGCCAGGCGGTACGGCCCGGTGCCATTGGGCGCGCGATACCACTCGGGCCCGCTTTCCACGTTGTCGCGATCAACCACAAAGGCTACGGGGTACGTCAACTTTTGCAGGAAGTAGGGCTTGGGCGCATCGATGGTCACTTGCAGCGTGTGATCGTCGAGCGCTTGCAGGCCGCTAATGACATCGGCTTGGCCGGCGTGCCGTTCCGTGACGCCCACAATGTCACCCAGATACGTCAACACGGTGTTGGACTCAGTCTTCGGATCGGCGGCGCGTTCCCACGAGTAGACGACATCGTAAGCGGTAACGGGCTTGCCGTTGTGGAAACGCGCATCGGGCCGCAGGTGAAAGGTGTACACGGCGCCATCCGGGCTGATGTCCCATGAGGCAGCAAGTTCCGGGATCAGATTCAATTTAGGATCGAACGACACCAGCCCGCTGTAGAGGAGCCGGTCGCTGCCGTTGGTCGCTGGATCGTAATCGCGCGGATTGGTGCTTTCGCCGCCGGCCAGCACCAATGCTTGATCGCGCGGAATGCCATACAAGCGCGGTTGTTCCATCGTCCATCCGGCGATGAGCTGGGCCACTTCCTTTTGATATTTGTCGTAATCGGCGGGTTCACCAAACGTAAACAGCGTATAGGCGCGCCCGCCGCTCAGCGTAGTGACCAGATTGATTTTGATGCTCGTGTCATCGGAACGTTTCGCCGTGGCCAGTGTGGTCCATGTGGCGCGGCCATCGGCCAGTTGATCGGCTTTGTCGCCGGCGATCTTCATGTCTTTCAGATCGTTCAGCATCGCTTTGTGAATTTCACCCGCAATGGATTCCACCGAATCGCCGTTAGCCGGATTGACCAACAAACCGGCGACGACAGCGCCCGACGGCCCGACGAAATACTGCAGCACACCACTGTCCTTGGCGGGCTCGTTGGTGATCCATTGGGCGGGATAGCGCAGCCGGATGCCGTAATCGGCATTGATGTACGTGCCATCTTCGCTTTGATCGGCGGCTTTGTAAGGAGTGGCTGTGGGTCGCGCGGGATAGGTGGTTGCCGGACGCACGGGCGTCGATCGGGTGATGGGCGTGGCCGCAGGCGCGGCAGTCGTCGCCACAGCGTTGGTCGGTACAGTCGGCAGCATAGACGTGGCAGTGGGTGCGGGCGGGGGCGTGACGCAGCCAGCCAGCAGTAAGATAAAAATCAGCAGGATTTTCGAAGTGCGGGTAGTCATTACGCATCCATCCTTGACTTGCGGCGTCCGATAATCAACGCTGCGAGAATTGTCGCGACGATGATAGCGCCGATCACGCTGACGATGGCGGGCAGATAGTTGGTGGATTCCGTGACGGCCGGACTAACCGCCGTCGTCGGCGCGGCGGTGGGTGCTAAAACGATCGGGGTGGGAGTAGGCCGCGCGCGCGTGGGCGCCAATGTTGGACCAGTCTGCGCGATGACGGCTGGCGCGAAGGTCGGCACCTCGGTCGGCACGCGCGTGGGCGTGGGCTTGGCCTGGTTTCCCGATCGCGCCGGCGAGCCGATCGCGGCTCGCCACGCATCTTCAAAGCCATCAATGTCAAAGCCGTACGCTTTTTGTAGGGCCTCATCGACGGTCGCCCCACCACGCAGCGCGTCTAGCAGATCGATCATCTTCGCCTGTTTATATTTGTCGATCAAGAAATTCACTAAGCTGTATGACTGACTATACGAGATATCGGCTTTGGTCGGGTCTTCGGAAAAGCCGCCGCTGAGCGAGCGCACCGGCAGCAGCGTATTATCTTTCACGGCCTGATCAAACAACTTGCGTGACGGCGTATCCGGGCCGCCTTCGCCATATACGGCCAGCCCTTCTTGCAGCCAGGTGGGAATATCACTTAAGCAACTGAAAGTAAGTTGCCCCACTAACACATGCGTCAGCTCATGGGCCTGTGTGCGTTTGCCCCAGTCCATTTGATCAGGTGAGATGCCGATGATGACGATATTGTGATCGGCATAGGCCAGGCCGCCGGTCCAGCCGGGTTCATAGAGCACCGCGTCGCGCATATCGTTGGTGTTAGCGTAGATGTAGAGGTCGATCGGCTTGGCGGTGCGCAATCCGGTGACTTTGGCTAAATCCTCCAGCGACTTCACCGCCGATTGGTGCAGCTCGTCCCCAAAAGCCGCTTGGCCTTCATACCAGTGCAGATTGATGTTGCCGCCGCTTGCTGTTTGCCAATCATGTTGATCGTCCAGCCACACGGTCTCTTTGCGGTTCGTGACGGTCTCTTGTCCCTGCTGATCGGTCAAACGCCAGTGCCACCAAATCTTGGAGCCGGGCGGCTGCGAGCCGCTTTGCTTCATCTCCCACGTCCAGGCCGCGGAGACGTCTTTCCCCGGCGTAATGTCGGGAAAGGCTTTGGCGATCACCGTTCCGCACGTCCACTGATCGACGCCATATTCGAGCACGACTTTCTCGATCGGTTGATCGCTTTTGAAGTCGGCTTGAAATGTAAGCCGCTCGGGAAATTCGAGTTTGGGCTGATCGGTCGAAACGGTAATGGTCGATTGGGCGCGGGTAGGTTGGGCGGCTATGCAGAGCAACCCGAGTGCCGCCATCAGTAACAGCCAACGGCGCATGCGAGATCCTTTCAGACACAAGATGGCGTGATTATACAATGAAGTGGGCGGAGAGCCGGAGAAAAAGAAACCGGGTCTCGCCTGCTCCGCAGGAGCCAGAAACCCGGTAGGATACGAGGAATGCCATTCCGTCTTGTCCGGAAACCCAGCAGGAACGGATTCCACGCCGCGCGTTGACCGGACAGGGGAGCCTGGCCTGCTTATACCAACGCCTTAATCGCGGCGGCCAAAGGCGAGTCGGGTTGGCTGATCATCAACGGTGCGCCTTGTCCCAATGCCGCACTTTGGATTTCATCATAGGGCAAGTGGCCTTTGAAACCATGCCCTAAGGCTTTTTCCATCGCGGGCAAGGCCAGTCCCGCTTTGAGCATGGTTTGATTAGCAATGAGCTCGATCTTTTCGTCGGGAATCTTGGCCGCTTTCATCGCGCGCAGGGCGCCGACAGTGGATTGCAGCGATCCCACCTCGGGCGCGAGCACCAACCAGACGATATCGATGGCGGTGAGTGCCGTGAGTGTGAGGGGCGTCCACTGGGCCGGTAGATCGATGACCACACGGGCATACTTGCCCTGCAGCGCCATCAACATGGTCGTCACTCGATCGAGCGGGGGCAGATTGATCGGCGGCACGATCGGCGCGCCCATCACTTCCAGACCTGAATCGTGCTTGGTCAGCGCCTTGAAGATGCTGTCATTCGTCGCTTCATTGCCGTTGGCCCAGTCGATCCAGTTGATTTTGGCGTTGAGGCGCAACTGCAAGGCCACATGGCCGGGGCCGGGTTTCAAATCGACCAGGCAGGTTGGCTGCCCTTTGCCGTGATAAGCTAACGCCAGATTCACGGCGATCGAGGTCGTTCCGACACCGCCGCGCAAGGAAAAAACGGCCACCGCCTTTTTGGCCGGCCCCTGGGCAATGGCGCGATTCGCCATCAGCTCGTTGACCTTGGCCAACAGTTCATTCGGCGCAAACGGCTTGGGCATGTAATCGTCAGCCTGCGCGGCGATGGCCGCTTCCCGATCGACCGGCTGGGCGCGTGCGGTCAAAATCAAAATCGCCATGCCGGCCAGTTCCGGATCTTCGCGCATCTTGCGCACGACCTGATAGCCGTTCATGCCCGGCATCATCACGTCGACGATCGACATATCAGGTTTGAGAGTCTTCGCTTTGATTAAGCCGTCCGGGCCGTCGCCGGTCGTGACGACTTTATAGCCGCCACGCTGCAACATCAGGCGCAGCATCTGCTGCAGATCAAGATCGTCGTCAATGACTAAAATAGTCGCCATGTGCTGGCCCCCCACACGCCTGAATGAACTACCTTAGTGCTCGTGGTATGTTCATTATACCTTGCATTTGGATCGCGCTTACTGGCTGGCCTTGTCGCCGATGCACAGCACTTCAATCGACGTTTTGTTGATCAAAATCAATTCACCGCTGAACTTGACCGATTGATTGATGGATAAGCTGGCAGTGGCGTTGTAGACCGGAATGAACCGCTCGACGCCGGTGGCCATCAACGCGCGCAAATCGATATTGGCGGGCGCTTCGATCTGGCCGGTGATTTCAAAATAGGGCACGGTGATGAAGACCGGCCATTGGCGGCGATTCATGTATGTGGCCTGATTCTGTTTGAGGGCCATTTCCAGGCCACTGGCGATGACCACAAAGCTCAAGCGGTCCTTACGCACAATCGACAGCGCGTAGTCTGCCAGAATCTCGCCCGGATGATCGATGCGCGACACGTAGGCGATGTCCAGCTCCAGGTACGAGGTGTTGGCATCGTTGAGAATATCCGAGAGGACCCGACCGCGCAGCGCCATCTGCGTCGACAGGCGGTGTGAATCGGCAAAGATATCAGCGGTGATACGTCGCGAACCAATTTGTGTCATGATCATTGCTCCTCATGGATGAATGCCGACCGCTCATGGCTGTGAACCAGCGCGCCGTGCCGCGTTCAGGCCGCCAGCGCGTCGTCGATGCCCTCACGCCAGGCGGGCAACGACACAGAGAAAGTGGAACCTTGCCCGACGGCGCTGGTGACCCACACGCGGCCACCATGTTGTTCTACGATGGATTTGACAATGGCCAACCCCAGTCCTGTGCCGCGATCGTCTGAGGCCACCGAGGGCGCGCGATAAAAGCGTTCAAAGATGCGGGCCTGTGCTTCCGGTGAAATCCCGGGCCCCGTATCGCGCACCTCAAACCGTACCTGACTGTCTTTGATCCGTAAGTTGACAGTGATTTCGCCACCCCGTTGCGTGTATTTGATCGCGTTGCTCACCAGATTACTGACGATCTGGTACAGCCGCTGCGCATCGCCGCGCACAAAAATCGCCGTGGGGGGCCGTTCATAGGCCAAGCGTTGTTGACGCTGTTGCACCGGTAAGGTGAGCTCCGTCACGACCGTCTGGGCGATGTCGCTGAGATCGCACTTGTTCAACTTCAGGCCCACCCGCTGTTCGATGCGTTCCAAATCGAGCAGGTCTTTGATCAGCGCTTCAATGCGGTGCACACCGAGCAGACTTAGCTCCAGGGCTTCTTTTTGCAGCGGGGTCAGATTGTCGGCTTTCTTGCCCAACAGATCCAGCGCCCCCATGGTCAGGTTGACGGGATTGCGCAGATCGTGTGACGCGGTCAAGATCATGTCGCTCTTCATGCGCTCGGTTTCTTTGAAGCGCGTGATGTCCTGCATCACGGCCACCCAGCCCGTCAAACGCGTGGCCGGATCGACGATGGGCGACAGATTGCAGAATAAGTAAGTTTCATCGAGCAGTTGAATTTCAAAACCCGCCGGCTGGGCTTGCTGCGACTTGATGGCATTCTCGACGGCGGTATTCAGCGCCACATTCAAGGTCACTTCGGGCAATGGTTTACCGACGACATCGATCGTGGCAAAGCCAAACGCACGCTCGGCCGCGGGATTGGCAATCTGCACCCGACCGGCGGCATCCAGCGCGATAATGGCGTCGCCGCTGCTGGCAAGAATGGCCGAGATTTGCTGCTGTTCCGATCGGACGCGTGTGAACAAACTGGCATTGGAGACACCTAGGGCGAGCTGCCCGGTAATGATGTGCAGCGTATCGAGCTCACCCGTATCGAAGGCTCTCCCCAGTGGCGCGATCGCTTCCAGCACCCCCACGACTTCATCTTCGGCGATCAGTGGCACGGCCACCAGGGCGCCCATCTTCCGCTCGGCCAGCCAGTGCACTATATCTTGCGTCCAGGCGAACGAGGCCATGTTTTGCAGCAGAATGGTTTTCCGCACGCTGGCGCAGTGCGCGGCCACCTGCACCAGGCCAGGATCTTCGTCGGGCAAATTGTAGGCCGAAATAGGCACGAGGGCCTCGCCTTCGTGTTCGCTTAAATAGACTTTTCCTGCGGCTAAGCGTAGTGCGGCACCGGTGCGCGTAAGCGTTTCATCGCTCATCTTTTTTAGGTTGTGCCCGGCGTTGATGACGGCCGTGCTGACGCTGCTCACCGCGGCGCCCCGATCGTTGATGATTTCCAACAGGTTCATCACTTGCTGGCTGCGTTCGAACAGTTGGGCGTGCGACATGGCCGTGGCCGCATGCGGCGTAATGAGCTGCAACAGCGCCACGTCTTTGTTGGTGATTTCGCGCCCGTCCGTGTAGAGAATTTCCAGCACGCCTAATACTTGGCGATTGTAGATCAGGGGAATCGCTGCCGCGCAGTTAGCTATTGTGAGAATGCCTTGTGGCGCGGCCTGATCGAATAGATGGGTACGTTCTTCCCAGGCCGCATAATTATCGACGACGAAGGTGCGCCCGGTCACTGCCGCGTGTCCGGCGACATCTTCACCCAACGGCAGGTTGAGGCCGTGATACGTCGCAGGGATATTAAAGCCGGAGACGACTTGCAGTAGACCGGTGTTGCGCTCGATGAGGTAGACCACACTGGCCGAGGCGTGAATGAGATCCACGGCGCGCTCGGCTACGGTGGTCAACACATGCTCCACGTTGAGCGAAGCCGTAATGGACAGCGAAGCTGCGCCGATCGTCTCAATCTCGATATGCGTCAGCTCACCGGTCTGGCCGGCACGCGGATTGGGCATACCGGGCGCCGGGGTAGCCCGAATGCGGTCAATCGTGGAGCGGGTAAGAATTCGATTGGTGATATCCATGCTGCCCTATCGGGTATGGCAACCGATCATTTCAATTACAGGCCGGGTCATTTTTCCAGTTTGACACAGCCGCCGAGTGACGCAGTTGCTGCTTCTGATATATCACAAAATGGCCTAAAAAGTAAAGTGGCACTTGTGGCTCAGGCCCTCAGGCGGTCTGTCGGTCACGATCGGGATCGGGATCGGCGCTGTCGGGCCGCCGCTCATCGGTCGAGGTTAAGGTGTGACGCGGCTGAGACAACGCGGGGCGCGTCACCGGCCCAATCAGCCACAGCAAGCGATTCAGCGCTTCCGGTTCGATCTGGCGCCAGGCACACACATCACACGACCAAGCCGGCAGGTTGGGAGCCGTCACAAATTGACCGACGTGCCAGTTGGCGTAGGTCACGGATTTTGGACGCAAGGTACCCACATGGCAGTTAGGACAGGTTCGCATCTCATCCTTTTCGGGAAGCCGTCGCTTGCTCGGCTTCTTGCATGATTTTGACGCTGGCGCTCGCGCCGATGCGAGTGGCGCCTGCTTCAATCATTTTCAGGACATCGGCGTAGGTGCGGATACCGCCTGCGGCTTTAACGCCCACTTGCGGCCCGACGGTCTGACACATCAAGGCGACATCGTGCGCGGTGGCGCCGCTGCTGGCAAAGCCGGTCGATGTTTTGACGAACTCCGCGCCCACTTCCACAGCCAGCTGGCAGGCAATGACTTTTTCCTCATCGTCCAACAACGCTGCTTCGATAATCACTTTGGTGATCGCACCACCCGATCGGACGGCGCGTACCACTGCGGCGATGTCCCGTGTGACCAGGGCGTAGTCTTTGCTCTTCAAGGCTCCCACGTTGATTACCATGTCGACTTCTTGCGCGCCTGCTTCCAGCACTTGCTGAGTTTCGTAAGCCTTCACCTCGGGCAGGGTGGCGCCTAGGGGGAAACCGACTACGGTGGCGATACGTGTCGAACTGCCCTGCAGCCATTGTGCGCAGCGTTTGACCCACACGGGATTCACACATACCGCCATAAACTGGTAGCGCCGCGCCTCCTCGCACAGCTGGACCAGCTGGGCCTCGGCGGCTTCGGGCTTGAGCACGGTATGGTCGATATAACGAGCCAGGTCGTAACCGGATAGCGTGGAAGTGGATGATGGTGTAATGGTCGACATGATGTTCCTGCCAGAAGATAGGCTTAGTATACTCGATTCAAGACCGCGGTAGGTTACTCTTGCGTTACGCCGAAAAACACGGGCACACAAGAAGGGTGCGCTGCTGATCTTGTGTCGGCCCGTGTTGATCAATCCGTCTGCTCCTGGCCGTCGCCGTCACTTAAGGTGTGCCGGGCATGGCGTAGCTGGGCTGTGCCAGCACTTGCCAGTCGGGCGGCGGCCAATAGATGATCCAGGCTCGTCCAACAATTTCGTCGATGGGGACGGGGCCAAAACCACGCGAGTCGCTGGAATTATTGCGATTGTCGCCCATCACAAAAACGCGATCGGCCGGAATGGATAGTGGCGGAGTGTCTTGGTTGATATGCGGATCTTTCAGATACGGCTCAGCGATCGGCTGTCCATTAATCTGAACTTGCCCGTTGCTGACCTGAATCGTTTCACCGGGCAGCCCAATCACCCGCTTAATCAGATCGGCCTCGCTGGTCCGTTTAAGTACGACGATCTCGCCGCGGGCCGGCTGACGGAACAGATAGGAGATCTTGTCGACAATGACATATTCCCCTTCATGCAAATTCGGCAGCATACTCACTTGTTCGATGCGAAAACGGCCGATGAGCGCGTTGACCACCAGGAAGGCAATGGCGATCAACAACATGGTCTCGACAAAGTCGCGGAACAGGTTGGGGTGCTGCAGGCTGGCGGTGGTTGAGGTTTCAGTTGATGATGTGCTAATGATTGACGTTCCTTCTGATACGAATAGTTAGCCTTTATCGATTATTGGGCCTGCACCGCGGCGTAGGTGTGATGCGGCACGGCGGCCCAATCGGAGGGCGGCCAATACACCAGCCAGGCCCGTCCGACGATGTCTTTCAAGGGTATGCTGCCAAAGGCGCGCGAATCGCTGGAATTGTTGCGATTGTCGCCCATGACAAAATAACGGCCTTCCTCCACTTGCCAGGCTGGTATGTCCGTGTGAGTGGCCTGATTCAGATACGGCTCGTCCAAGGCGATGCCGTTGACCAGCACTCTTCCACCGGAGATTTGCACGGTATCACCGGGCAGCCCGATGATGCGCTTGATATAGTCGCGTTCATTCCCCTGACGCTCAAAGACAATGATGTCACCGCGTTCCGGCGCGTGCAGCCGGTAAGAGACTTTATCGATGAGCACGTATTCGCTGTCGTGTAAATTGGGTTCCATGCTGGCGCCTTCAATGCGAAAGCGGCCGGTGGCAGCATTCACCAGCAAAAAAATGGCGACCGTCAACAGCACCGTTTCCACGATCTCACGCAGGAAGTGCGATCGGTGGGAGGCAGCCACTTCTACCGTAGACGTTGTAACAGCCGGCGTGTTATCCGCCGGTGGTTGATACTCTTGTGACACTGATTTATCCTCACAACCCAAGGCTCGGCGCGATTATACTCTAACTCGATCGGGGTGACAACCAACTAGGGTTGTTAGAGTTTCAATCGGGTAACAAAATAGCGGAGACGCTATACCTTACCTTGACACGCTGGGGGAGTGTGCCATAATCACGCCACATTCTTTTATCGGGAGAGTGGTATGACGAAAGGCAGTGTCCTCATCGTCCCCGCCGACGATACCACCTTGGAATTGCTGCGAGCTTACTTTGCTTCTGCCAATTACGCCATCTTAACGGCGCGCTCTTACGACGAGGCGCTGCATCAGGCGCGCCAGTCACTGCCGCAGGCGATGATCATCGATCTGGATAGTCCGACGTTGGATGTCGCCGCGCTATGCAAAGAAGTTCGTTTGTCCCCGCGTACCCAACATATCCACATCACGCTGCTCACGCCGCAAGCCCGCCACGACGATCGCTTGTCGGCCTTTTCGTCGGGCGCCGATGAATTCATGGCGAAGCCAGTGGACGCGGAGGAGTTGGGGCTGCGCGTGCGTAACGCGCTGCGGCGAGCCGAATTCCAGAATCTGGTCGATCCGGTGACGGGCCTGCCGGGTTCCCGCCTGGTGGAGGAGCAGCTGCGCGCTTTGTTGCGCAAGAAGGAACCCTGGGCGCTGGTACGTGCCCATCTGCGCGGCTTCAAACCTTTCAATGCGGCCTACGGATTTCTGGCCGGCGAAGAAGTCGTACGTTTCGTCGCGCATACCTTCTCACAACTGGTGGAGCAATTGGGATCGTACGATGATTTTCTAGGCCATGCGGGCGGCGATAATTTCATCGTGATTACGGCGCTGGAGCGCAGTGAGAACATGCGACAGGCTCTGACCGCGCGTGTCAATGAGGGCGTGCGCGCCCACTACTCCTTCCGCGAACGGGAACGCGGCTATATGCTTATCAAAGCCGCCGACGGAACGGAGACCCAGGTGCCGCTCATGACGCTCAACGTTCAGCTGCTGACTTCGGAGCAGGGGCCGTTTTATGACATCATAGAATTGACCCAGGCAGGGTGAGTCTCACATCGCCTGACCCCGTGTTTGCTTGACGCTGCTGATCCCCGATGGTATTATCGCCCCACCTTGCAGGGAGTGAAGGACATGGCGAAGTCAATTGAGCGGTTACATGCCCACGTGTATGGCCGGGTGCAGGGCGTGGGTTTTCGTTTCTACACCATCGATGCGGCCGTCGCGTTAGGGCTAACGGGGTGGGTCGCCAATCGATATGATGACAGCGTCGAAGTGGTGGCCGAAGGGCCGCGCGCGGCGCTGCAACAATTGCTGGAATACCTACAACAAGGCCCGTCTATGGCGCGCGTCGATCAGGTGCAACACGACTTCCTCCCGGCGACGCGCCAGTATAAGCGCTTCTCGATTGAAGCGTAGGAGTTTCTGGTTCGATCGATGCGCCGCAATCCCCAACGTTTGGCCTGGACTGTTCTGCTGGTATCGCTGTTCACGTGCCTCGTTTTGGCCGTGGCCGGGCCCTGGGCGGTGAGCAGCTTTGTCAACGATTCCGTCGATGCTGCCATAATGACCCTCGATGTTCAACAAGGCACCGTCTTGGTCAGCCGCGAAGGCGTCGCGGGGCCGATCGGGGTGACGACCTCCCTCAACAATCTGGCCGAGGCTTCCTCGATCCGCGCAACAGACGAAAATGGACAAGCCCTGCTGACGATCCGCTCACCACGCGATAATGCGATTCTCCAGACCGTATCGATCTACGGCAATACCGATCTCGATATCCGAGAGGCTCGTGCGCCGCGTTTTCAGCAAAGTACTCGCCCTTATCAAATTGACCTTAAGGTGAACCGCGGGCGCGTGAGTACGACCGTGGCGAATGGCAACGGCCGGCCGATTGAAACAACGTTGATAACCCTTCAAGCGACCACGAATCTGCAAGAAGGGTCCTATTCCTTTGATGTCAATAACGACGAGATGCAGGTCACGGTGCGCGAAGGATCGGCGAACGTCAGCGCACAAGGTTCAATGCAGACGCTCAATACTCAGCAGCGGACGGTGGTGAAACTCAACAGCCGCCCGTCTGGTGTCCTTTCACCCGAAAGCAACATAGTGACCAATGGCAACTTTCGCTTGTCGTTGGATGACTGGGAAGTTTCTGGTGAGTTGCAGAATACCAATGAACTATCCGGCACGGTGACGATTGATACGGTGGGGGGACAGCGCTCGGCTGTCTTCGATCGCACGGGGGCCTTTCACGCTAAAACCAGCATTCGTCAAAACATCAATCGTGACGTGCGCGGCTTCGGATCGCTGCGGCTGCACTTTGTCGTGCGGGTGCTCGAGCAGGATGTGCCGGTGTGCGGGCAGTTGGGCAGCGAATGTCCGCTGATGATGCAATTGGATTACAAAGATGAGAAGGGGATGCCCGCCAGTTTTTATCAAGGCTTCTACGCCAAAACCGATCCGAATGGAGTCAACCCCGACTTCATTGTGGGCGCCGGGAGCAAGCATCGGCGTATTGTATCGAATGTGGCTTACACCTATGATTCGGCGGATCTGATGGAGACCTTACAGCCTCAGCAAATCATAGCGATCTCGTTTTATGCTTCAGGTCATTCCTATCGTTCTTCTATCGCTGAAATAGAACTGTTGGGCAAGCAGCAATGAGGGGCTAGCTACACTGTTGTTTAGTTAGCGTTCACCCAGCCGCGTCCTCGCGGTGGGATCGCCCGCGACGCCTAGCGGGCCACCGGCGCGTTGCGCCGGGTATGGCCGGTACGCGGGCGGCGAGCCTTATCTGAATAGTATTGGGGCTAGCTAAACGCTAAGCCGCGTTCCTTCAGGCTCACAAAGCGCTGCTGGCCGATCACGAGGTGATCGAGCACTTCGATGTCGAGCAGCTGTCCCGCCGAGATGATGTTGCGGGTGAGGGCCACGTCTTCCGGCGAGGGTGTGGGATCGCCCGAGGGGTGATTGTGAACGATGATGACGGCAGCCGCGTTGCGCCGGATCGCATCACGGAACAATTCGGAGATGCGGACGACCGAGGTGTTGAGGCTGCCCACGTACACATTGGGGATGGCGAGGACGCGGTTGCGCGTGTCGAGCAGCACCACGCGCAAGTGTTCTTGCTCCAACATGCTCATCTCACCCATGAGCAGATTGGCCGCATCCGCTGGTGAACGCACTTGCAGCCGTTCTTCCGGCGCAGTCAGAGCGACACGCCGACCCAATTCAAAGGCGGCTTTTAGCGTCGTGACTTTGGCTTCACCCAGGCCATGTTCTTCTTGTAAGTCGGTAAAGGGTGCGCGCGCCAAGCCAGCGAGACCGCCGTATTTGGCCAGCAAGCGATTGGCCAGGGTCAGCACATTTTCGCCGGTCACACCGACCCGAAAGATGATGGCCAACAACTCAGCCGTCGAGAGGGCGGTGGCGCCGTCGCGCATCAACCGTTCACGAGGGCGATCGCCGAGTGGCAGGTCTTTGATGGTCGGGTGATACTCGATCGGTTCTTGGTCGCTCATCGGATCTCCTGAGGGCAAGACGAGTTGCTCACCATTTTACCGTAAATTGCGTTGAAGTGAGAAGCGGCTATGCAAAAACTGGGAACGTTATTGTTCGGCATCATCTTTGTGATGTTGCTGCTGATAACGACCTTGGCGCTGAGTCTAAGGTCGTTCGTTTTCGATCCGGGTTTTTACGTTGCGACGTTGAAGGCGAAAGGCGTCTTTCAACGCCTGGCGCAAGACCCGCTACGCTTCGTCGATCTGACCGATCAAATTCCGCAACTCGCTACCGTGTCAGAGCAGCTGCAACAGCGCGTGGTGGCGACCATTCTGCCTGCGGATTGGCTGGAAAAGCAAATGTCGAATGCGGTGCAGGCGTGGCTGGAGTGGTTTGTTGCGGATGGCACTGGCGCGCCGGAGATTCAAATCGATCTGAGACAAATTCGTGATCGGTTGCAGGGGCCGCCGGGTTTGCAAGTCGCCAGTGAAGTAGTCAATGCCATTCCCAACTGCACGGCCGATCAGCAGCCGCAGTTGTCCTTCAGCCAACTGCCCGAGTGCATTCCGCAGGTTTTTGATCGAAGTGTCATCGTCGATCAGGTCGCCAAGATGTTGAGCGAGGCGGCAACTCAGATGCCGCCTCAGTATGACATCGGACCGCGACTGGCGCAAGGTGTACGCTTCGGGCCGACGTTCAATGGTCAGCGCATCGGGCTGACGATGGTGAATACGATTCTATGGGTGTTGGTGCTAGGCACGATCGGGGTGTGGGCGATCGGCGCATTGATCGGCGGGCGGACGGGGCGCTTGGCGCGCCTGGGCGGAATGCTGCTGGCCGGATCGATCGCGGTGCTGGGTGCGGGCGTAATCGTTTATGTGTTCGGCTCGGCGTTCGTACCGCAAGCGTGGTTTGTGGACCTGGGGAGTGAGCTCAGCCCGATCGGGCGGAGTGTGGCGCAGGCGCTGATCCAACAGCTGGGTGTGCGATCAATCCTCGGCGGTACGGCGCTGTTTATCGGGTCGCTGGGGCTAATCGGGGTGGGAGCACTGCAAAAGCCGCGCTCGCTGCAAAAGCCGCGCTCGCCGCAATATCGTTCTTGACGAAACGTATCTCGTCATATACAATCTAGCGTCGCGTTACCGGGAGAAGCAATGTTCGACAATCTAACCGGCAAGTTGCAAGAGGTCTTTAAGAAACTAGCCAAGCGTGGCAAGCTGAGCGAAGCCGACGTTGATGAAGCTCTGCGTGAAGTCCGTCTGGCGCTGCTGGAAGCCGATGTCCACTTCAAGGTGGTCAAGGAATTTCTGGCGCGCGTGCGGGTGCGGGCGATCGGCGTGGAAGTTAGCGAGGCGCTCAACCCGGCCCAGCAAGTGATCAAGATTGTTCATGAAGAATTGCTGGCGACGTTGGGCACGGCCGCGCCGCTCGATCTATCGGGATCGACGCCGCACATCGTGATGTTGGTGGGGCTGCAAGGTTCGGGCAAGACGACGACGGCCGCAAAGTTGGCGGTGCGTTTGCGCGGCACGGGCAATCGGCCCATGTTGGTTGCGGCGGATACCTATCGACCCGCGGCGGTGGCGCAACTGGAAACGCTGGGCAAGCAGCTCAACGTGCCGGTGTACAGCGAAGGCGTGAAGGCAACGCCGCCGACCATCGTTACGAATGCGCTGAAGAAGGCCAAGGCCGAATCGTATTCGGCGGTGGTGCTGGACACGGCGGGCCGTCTGGCGATTGACGATCAGATGATGGCGGAATTGGAAGCCATCAAGAAGATTGCGCAGCCGCGCGAGATTCTGCTGGTCGTGGACGCGATGACGGGTCAGGACGCCGTCCGCACCGCCGAGGAGTTCCATCGGCGCGTGGGCATCACCGGCCTGATCATGACCAAGGTCGATGGCGATGCGCGCGGCGGCGCGGCGATCAGTGTGCGCGCGGTCACTGGCGTGCCGATCAAATTCATCGGCGTCGGCGAGAAAACGGATGCGCTGGAAGTCTTCCATCCCGATCGGATGGCGACGCGCATTCTGGGCATGGGCGACATGCTCACGCTGATCGAGAAGGCGCAGTCCACATTCGATCAAGATCAGGCGACCCAAGCCGCGCAGAAGATGATGGAAGCGCGCTTTGACATGGAAGATTTCTTGACGCAGTTGCAGCAGGTCAAGAAGATGGGGCCGCTCAGCGGTTTGCTGGACATGATTCCCGGCCTGGGCAACATGAAGCAGCAGATCGATCCGAATGAAGCCGAGGCGTCGATGAAACAGATCGAGGCCATCATCCGCTCGATGACGCCGGCCGAGCGACAACGGCCCGATATGATCGGCGGCGGTCGCAAGCGCCGCATCGCGCGGGGCAGCGGCACCTCG
This sequence comes from Anaerolineae bacterium, assembly GCA_003154115.1. GTDB lineage: Bacteria > Chloroflexota > Anaerolineae > Fen-1058 > Fen-1058 > Fen-1058. Next base: position 1,742 of record PMCF01000257.1, on the reverse strand, counting down.
GTGCAGGAAGTCAATCAACTGCTGCGCCAGTTCCGCGATATGCAGAAGATGATGAAACAGTTTCAGACCAGCAAAGGCCGGGGCGGCCTGGGGTCGCTGTTCAAAGGAAAGTTCTAGACTGCTCGTCAACCGCGTCCTTGCAAAGCACCCTTTAGGGCTGCGGTTGACCCGCCCGCGGGGACGCGGGCGGGGAGCGACGATATCAATCTCGTAAAGAAATTGGGAGTTTGAAGTTGGCGTTGGGGTACCTATCACCTCACTCTCTCTTCTCCGACATCAATTTCCAACTTTCAATTCTCAATCTAAGGAGTGCATCACCGTGTTACGAATTCGTTTACGCCGCGTCGGTTCCAAGAAGCAGCCGCTGTACCGCATGGTCATCGCCGAGAATGAATGGCCGCGCGACGGCCGCTTCCTCGAGATTGTAGGGCGCTACAACCCGCGCACCAATCCCGAGACGGTCGAAGTTGAAGAAGCCCGGGTGTATCACTGGCTGAAGAATGGCGCGCAGCCCACCGATTCGGTGGCGCAGCTATTGAAGAAGCAAGGCACCCTGGGACGTTATGAGCGCGTGCAGAAGGGTGAGGCGTTGGAAGCCGTGCTGGTCGATGCGCAGACCGCGGCCGAGACCGCGCGTGCCACCACGCCGCGCCGCACTCGTCCGGATACCGCCGTGGTGAAGAGCAAGAAGAATTTGAAGACTGGGCAGAAGAAGAAGTAAGCCACCGGGTTATCACCGAAGGGCGGAATACGTGCTGCGTAGACTGCGCTGCGTAGGGCTCGTTAAACAACAACTTCCCGGTTTGCTCATGCCGGATGGTCACATCCGGCAGCTGGATGTACCCTCCAGCCGGAGCACAGCGGAACTTATTCTTTGACAAGCACGTAGTGCGCGTGTTCCGCTTGTGCGTCTATTTTTAGAAAAGGACGCTTTTCATGAAAGAACTGGTTGAGTACATCGTCAAGGGCTTGGTCGATCATCCCGAAGAGGTGACGGTCACCGAGACGCGCCGGGGCGGCGAGGTGGCGTTGCAGCTGCACGTCGCGGCCGACGATATGGGCCGCGTCATCGGCAAGGGCGGCAAGGTGGCGAATGCCTTGCGCGCTTTGCTGCGAGCGATGGCTGCCAAAGAAAATGTCCGCGTTACGCTGGATATTGATTGATCGTACCGTGCCTTGTGATGCTTCAACCGTGAAGCGTGGTGCGTGGTACGTGACAACTCGGTCCTTCACTGGATCGACAAGTAAACGATGATGAAGAAACAAACTCGCGGCTCAGGCGGCAAGACAGCGCCTGAGCCAAATTTTTTCATGGTCGGGCGCATCTTGCGCGCGTGGGGCATCCGCGGCGACATGAAGATCGCGCCATTTACCGATCGGCCGGAGGACTTCCAACAGTATTCGCACGTCTTCGTCGGGCCACCGCAGCAACGCTATGCGGTGAAGAGTTTTCGCCCGTTTCAAGGCAACTGGCTGTTGCATCTGGATGGCGTTGACACGCGCGAGGCCGCCGAACGTCTGCACGGACAAGAGATCTTCATCGAGTTGGCACAGCGGCCACGCCAAGAAGGCGAGTTCTACGCGCGAGAAGTCGTCGGCTTGAAGGTGCGCACGCTCGACGGCGAGGAGCTGGGTGAGATCACGGAGATTCTCGTGACGGGCGCGAATGATGTATATGTGGTGAAGGGCGCACGCGGCGAGATTTTGCTACCGGCCCGCGTGGAAGTCATCAAGGGGATTGA
>PMCF01000146.1 GCA_003154115.1 Anaerolineae bacterium | reverse complement strand
TTGGTGTATCACGAGAATTTTTACAGGTGGACAAATCTTGCGAAGTATTTTACACGCTTCGCAAGATTTTGCTGAGGCGGAACTTGCGCCGTTCAGAGGCAATTGCACGGTTGCTGCCGCAGGAAAGGTCATTCACTTTGCGCGCAAACGCGGCTTATTGTCAGTGAGTGATCATTACGTGCCCAACGACATACGCATCTCCCCAAAACACGCCTGCGCCATTCCCTTCCAACACGGGTAGTCGTTCTCCGTTCGTCCAGTTATAGATCACCCAGTGCAGATAATAAGTGCCTTCCGATGCGGTGGCAGGGATCTCGACGCAGCGCGTGGTGTCGAACTGTTGACCGATCGGTGGTGCATCCAGGCCGCCGTCCTGCTGCGCGATCAACGTGTTGGCTTCATTCACCAGATGGATCCCGGCGGAATATTCTTGTCCGAGTGTGCCCAGCGCCGACAAGGTCATGGTGACGCAGACCATACTACCCGGTCGTGCCTCAACTCGATCGACATGCGCTTCATCCATATGCAGCAGTTGTCCAAAGCGAAACTGCCGCTCAGCGTGGCGACCCTGATCAAAACGATAGAAGATCACGTTGACCACACTATCCCGATACCCGACCTGTCGATCGCGGCTGAGCCGCGTCACGATGTCCCACGTGGCTCCCACGTTGGTTGGCAGTACGATCCAGATGGAAGGTTCGGCGTCCAGCGCGTCCACGACATGACTCCAGTCGCCGGGCGTCAACGTGTGGCCCGCCAGATCGATCGTATGTGCGTTGCGCAGACCTAACTGCCGATCGTAATAGGCTTCGATGCTTTGCGGCGCGATGAGTGTCAAGGTCGGTTCAGTGGGCTGACGCGCCGCGATCAGGTTGGTCACTGACTCTTTCCAATGTGGTCGATCCGGCCAGAATGCAGGATAGGCCAGCAGTTGCGCGCTCACCAGCCCGATCAGCAAGGCTGCGGCCAGCGGTTTCCAAAAAACATGACGCAGCCCATACGCGCTGAGCAGCGCCAGGGCGGGCAATATTCCGATGATGTAGCGCGGCTGATATAGCGGCGCAACGAAGGCGTTGGCGGTCAACACCACCAGCGGAGTGAGCAGCAACCACAACACCAGCAGCAGCCAAGCCGATCGATGGTGGTGTAGTGCGCGCGGTAGGGCGCGGCCCAAGGCGTAAGGCGCGGCAATCCAGATCGACAAACCGCTGGTCAACATCAAAACCAACCACGTCACGGTCGCCACATTTGTCGGCGTGGGTTGAGCGAGTGGGCCATGAGGATGCAAGTGAACTTGCTCGATCCACACGGGCAGCCAGGGCGCAAATAGCACTAGCGCGCTGCCACCGCACAACAGCCATCTGCCGATCTGCCTGGGCGCGACGAGTAGCAGGTGTAAAACTTGCGTCGCGACGATCAACAGGCCGTAGTAGTGGGTATAAAGTAGGGCCGCCATCGAGATGGCATAGATCGCCGCATGCAAACGCGAGGGATCATGGTGCCAGCGCCAGTAAGCCCACATCGACAGCGAGGCCAGCGCAAGCAGCAGACTGTACATCCGCGCTTCTCGCGCATAGTACACGAAGAAACTCGACGTGCCCATCACGATCAGCGCGATCAAGGCCGTCCAACGATCGAACAGTTTCGATCCCACGGCATACGTCGTGGCCAGGCCCAGCATCGCGCCAACAACGGAAAGCAGGCGCGCTGCCATGTCCGATTCGCCGATCTGCGCCACCCAGCCGTCAAGGGCGAGAAAGTACAATGGCGGATGAACATCGGCGGCGACGCGCGCGATCATTTCTCCAGGCGCGTCTGGTCGCACGGCCCACATCGACCAACCTTCATCATACGCCATACTCTCGCGCGTGAGGTGATAGATGACAACGAAAAAGATCGCCAGCAGCGTCAGCGCGAGGAGGATGAGAAATCTTGTTGGCTGTCTGCGGACAGGTTGATGTGACGTTAGCATAGCAGCGGCTTAATCAAAACGGCGGACTCTTTGGCCCGCCGTTCGACTACGTGACTATCAGACTACCCGACTAATCAACTATCGCCCTAATCATGCACCCACACCCACGTGCCTTCAGTGTTGTTGTTGCGATCGGCCACCATCGTGAAGCTCTTGTCGGTTGAATCGGGCGTGGTCCAATTCCACAACCATAGAGAATCGGCTACCGGCAGGTTGACGCAGCCGTGCGAGTGCTTGAAGCCAAATTTGTCGTGCCAGTACGCGCCGTGTAAGGCCATGTCTTGGTTGAAGTACATCGCGTACGGCACGTCTTCCAGGAAGTAGTAATCGGACTTGCCTTCGCGGCCGCTCATCTTGGCCTGCTTCACTTTCATGTACACGCGGAACAAGCCCGAATCGGTGTCCCACTGCGGCAGGCCCGAGGACACCAGCGTGGCGTACACCAGCGTGTCGCCCTCATACGCGGCCAGCGTCTGCTCGAATTTGTTGATGTCGATCCATTTGTCCGTCGGGGCGACGCCATCCGGTCGGGCGTGCGGGAAGACCAGCGCCACTTTCTTCTGGTCGACCCACTGGTTGTCGCCGCCGCTATCGCTTATACGATACCACGTCACATCACCGACCTTGGTTTCTTCGAACGCCGTAATCGTCGTATACCGATTGATCGTTTTGGCGTCGGCGGCGGATGCAGCCCCCGCGCTGGGCGACGGCTTCGCGGCGTACACCATCCACCCGAAGGGCTTATCCGGCGTCGCCGTCAGGGTGATGCCGTGGAATGAAGAGGGCCGGATCAAACGGATGTCTTTCGCGTTGACGTACTCGCCCTGGTTAATCTGATACCACGTTTGATCGCCCACCACGATGGGCGCACCGGTGACACTGACGTACAAGAAGCCCTTCCCCAGATCGCGCACCGGGGTTAAATCGCCGGGATTGGCGTAGACTTGCACGTTGCCCGTGACGACCCACGCGTAGGTTAAAGGCGAAACCGCTTGGGGAGATTTATTGCTTTCGACCGTTGGGGCGACGCTCGCTTGCGCAACGCTCGATTGAGCGACGGCGACCTGGCTGGCGACGGCCAGCATCATGAACAACCCGATACATAGTGCTGCTGAAAATTTGACAACCTTCACAACGACCCTCCACTTGATGATATGTGTCACTCCAGTAATGCTGGGTTGGACCACAGAGTTCCGCAATTATAACCCATCCGCATGGGCCGGGTTGCGATCGTTGCACATTCGTCCTGTGGGCGTAGGGTAAGCGTTGTTCAAAGAAACGTTGCTACTCAGCCGTCATTCCCGCGAAGGCGGGAATCCACTGTCGGCGGCTGGATTCCCGCCTTCGCGGGAATGACCTTGCACAGTCTAACGTTCTGGCTGGGTAGTTATAAAGAAACCGGGTTTCTCCCTGACCAATGCCCGCTCCGGCCTGATAAAGAAACCCGGTTTCTCTCTCGCGTTTGACACCCTATCGGCCTGTGTTACACTAGCGCCCATTGCCTGAATCAGGACATTGGCCGTATGAATCAAGTCCGCAATCCATTTTTCAATCGTCATCGCATCACCGATCCCGCCTATTTTTTTGGCCGCCAACGTGAATTGGAGCGCTTGTACAGTGCCATCGCCACGCATCAATGTGTATCGCTGGTGGGCGAACGCAAGATGGGCAAGAGTTCACTGCTGACGCGCTTGAGCCACGCCGAGACGCTGCGCTCGTTCGGGTTCGATCCGGCGCTCTATCTGTTCGTGTACTTCGATCTGGAAGGGCTGGCTTCGGCACGGCGCGATGATTTCTGGCTGGAACTGCTGGACACGATCGCGGCGCAGCTGCCGCCCGGTGATCTGGCGCAAGCGATCCGCAAGCAGACCGATGGTGGCGATGTGCGTTTTCTCACGGCCCGCCGGGTTTTGCGCCGCCTGCGCGACACCGGCCTCGAAGTGGTATTGATGCTGGACGAGTTTGAATCGTTGGGGCGCAACGCGCAGTTCGAGCCGGACTTCTATGGTGAACTGCGCAGCCTGGCGGGCGAGTTAGGACTGGTCATTCTCACGGCCAGCAAGCGCAGCCTGTACGATCTCACTTACGAAAATTCCAGCACGTTGTCATCGCCGTTCTTCAACATCTTTTCCGAGATGCCCGTGGGGTTGATGACGGATGAGGATGCCCGGAAAGTTCTGATCGAGTTATCGGGCCGATCGGGTAAACCGTTGTGCGCCGCAGAAGTAGACTGGGCGTTGGAGCTGGCCGGGCCGCATCCGTTCTTCACGCAAGTCATCGGATCGCATCTGTGGGAAGTGCCCGGCTGCGGACAGCCGCGCTCGCCGGAAGTATACGAGGTGATCCGCAAGCGCTTTGCGGCGGAAGCGGAAGATCACTATCGGTACACGTGGGCGTCCCTCGACTCGACCGAGCAATCGGGGTTGTTGTCGTTGACGCGCGCCAGTGAAGGCATGTTGAAATCGCTGCGCGCCAAGAACCTCGTGCGCGAGATTGCCGGTCGGCCGGCGCCGTTCAGCGAGGCCTTCGCCGCTTTCCTCGAACGCGAACGGCGCAAAGTCCAATCCATTTCAGGCGGCGAACACTCAACCACGATTCGTGATTTGACGGGCAAGACGCTCGGCTCGTATCGCGTGTTGGAACCGCTCGGGCGGGGCGGCATGGCCGAAGTGTACAAGGGCTATCATCCTATGCTCGATCGGTACGTGGCGATTAAAGTGCTGCTGGCGCATCTGATCAACGACAGTTCTTTTGTCGAACGTTTTCAACGCGAGGCGGCGGCGGTGGCGCGCTTGCGGCATACCAACATCGTGCAGGTGCATGACTTCGGCATTTACGAAGACATCCCTTACATGGTGATGGAGTTCATTCCGGGCGTGACGTTGAAGGACCGCTTGACGGCGCTGCGCTTGAAGGGCGATCGCATGCCGGTGAGTGACGTGTTGGCCTTCACGCAGGAACTGGCCTCGGCGTTGGATCACGCGCACGCCAACGGCCTGGTGCATCGCGATGTGAAACCGGCCAACATCCTGCTGCGCGAAGCCGCGCCCACTTACTCCGAAGCGATCCTCACCGACTTCGGCATTGCGAAAATTTTGGAAGGGGTGCAATTCACCGAGACGGGCCTGAGCATGGGCACGCCCGATTACATGTCGCCCGAACAAGCCGCCGGTGATACTATCACGCCGCAGACCGATGTGTACGCGCTGGGCATTGTGGTGTTTGAGATGCTGACCGGACAGCTGCCCTTCCGCGCCGATACACCGGCGGCCGTGCTGCTGAAGCACCTCAACACCGATCCGCCTTCACCCCGCACGATCGATCCCAGTGTACCCGCCGCGTTGGATGCGGTGCTGTTCCGCGCGCTGGCGAAACACGCGCGTGATCGCTGGCACAGCGCTGGCGAGTTTGCCACTGCGCTCGAAATGGTGTTGACGCCGGGCGCGGTGGATCAGGAAACGTTGGAGTACGAAAGGTAGAAGCAGGAAGCAAGAGGCAAGATGCAGGAGGCAAGAGGCAAGATGCAGGAGGCAAGAAGCAAGGAGGGATCCAATGAAGTATGAAGATTGGCAAAAGAGTGTGCCGGATGATTTGAAGCAGGATGCGTTGTGGCAGTTTAATATCTATCCCAAGACGGTGTTTCTATATGATTTGTTGTGGGAAGATTGCGAGCGGCTGATGAAGGACGTGCGTGGCAAAGCGATCAGCGCACAAATTATCCGCAGCGCGGGGTCGATCAGCGCGAATATTGAAGAAGGGTTTGGACGCGGCTTTGGGGCAGACTTCGCGTACTTCTTGCGGGTGGCGTTGGGTTCGGCGCGCGAGACGCGCGGTTGGTATTATCGGGCGCGTCGTTTACTTTCCGCAGAAGTATTGCAGCATCGTTTTCAATTACTCGACGAAATTATCGCGGTGTTGGTCAAAGCCAGCGCCTATCAAAAACGAACGTCTAAAAAGAAATGATGCAAGAGGCAAGAAGCGAGAGGCAGGAGGCAAGTTCTGCATCTTGCCTCCTGCCTCCTGCATCTTGCATCCTGCATCCTGAACTATGACGCGCAAATCGCTCATCTATGGATTGATCACCGGGCTGCTGTTTAGCCTCGGCGTGTTATATCCCACCTTTGTCCTCTTCGTTTATCGAGTCAATCCCCTGTGGTTCGACGGGGACACGCGGCTCGAGGCCACTGCGCCCAAACTGATCTTATCGGGAGCCTTAGCCTTGTTTGCGCTGTTGAGCGTGGGCATACTGCCCGCCATTCGTGTGCATGCCACCTCGTGGAAAGATGGCGCGCGGGCCGGTGTGCTGAGCGGTCTCGTCGCGGCGATGACGGTCTTTAGCATCGTCGTCGCTCCGGCGAATGCCTGGCGGGCGACCATTCCCTTGTTTGACTTTCCGGCGGCGACCAACAATTTACCTCCCGCTGCCGTGGTCGCTGAATTTCAGCAGCAAGTTTTGGTGCGGATGTATGTGCGCGATCTGCCGCTGCTGTTGTTCGCCGGCCTATTGGCCGGCTGGTTGCTGGGCGGCTTGACGGGCTTCGCGCGGCGCGATCTGCGCGAAGAATCGTTGACGCTGCTTGAGGCGGTCGAGATGCGCCGTGGCGGGCGACGGCGTTGGTTTGAACGCAACGATTCGAGCACGCAGGCCGGTTTATTAGCCGGTCTGATCTGCGGCGGCTTGATGGCGTTTGCGTCCCTGGCTAATCCCGGCAACGCCGTCGGCGTGAACATAGGCCTCGACACGGTCGATCTGGGCCTGGCGGTAAATGCCCTACCGCAGCTGCCGGGCTTGCCCGGCCCGGTGCTGACCTTTCTCTCGGGGCTGGCGAATGTGCTGTCGCCCGTCGCCGTGGTGGCGCTGTTTGTGTTCGGCGCTTTGGCCATTATCTTCATCAAAGATCCCACGCGCTGGTTCGGCTCACGCTGGTTGGCGGCGACGTTTGCCGGAGCGGTAAGCGGCGCGCTGTTGTTTCTGGTTGTCTCGCGCGGGTTATTTGCGGCGATTGGCCTGGGGGCTTATGCGGGTTTCAGCGACCTCGACGCGGCCGATCGCGCAGCGTTTCAGCTGGCGATGCAACAGCCGGTGTTGTTGGCGGCGGCCGATTTCCTTATCCCGTTGGCGACGGGTCTGGGCATCGTGTCGGGACTGATAGCGCTTGGCGCGCTGCAAGGTGTTTTCTACGGATTGATCCTGTCGCCCATCTTCCGCCGCCCGATCGATCGGGCGCTCTCCATCCGATCGCGCCTGCGCAACACACCCGATCAAGTCTTGCCGCAACTCTACAACACCTACAATCGGCATTCGGATGCGATCTCCATTTTGCCGCATCTGGCGCTGAATCTGCGCCGGGACCAACGGCCGCAAGCGCGGCTGGTGGCGGCGCATCACATGTTGAGCACCCATCCTGAACAGGCTGAGCGCGCGATCGCAGTGATCACCGATACGCTCGAGGTTCAAGCGGATTGGCGCTGGCGGACTGAAGTCGGCGCGCTGTATCGGGTGATGCGGCAGGGTTTGCAGGTGCGCACGATCGGCCAACTCGCCACGATCGAGCCGATCCCCGAAACTGAAACGTCGTCGCTGCCGTTGATGCTGTCGCGCGCCGGGACGTTGTTGACGCAGGTATTGGCCGAGCTGCGCAAAGTGGAACGCGTGGACGAGCTCAATAGCAAGACGATCTTTCTCAACAACACGCTGGAAGCGATCCGCACGGCGCGCCGTCATGCCGAAGCGATGGGCCAGGGCTGGATTTCATTGCGCCCGCCGGGCGATCCAGGGGAGCCGTTCCGCCAATTGTGGGAAGGCGATCCGAATATTCAGGAAATGAAACGGCGGTTTGAAGCGATCAAAGAGCCGGAAGACTTCAAGAACGCCATGCGCGCGGTGGTGCAGGTGCAGTGGGGGCGCAACATGCGCGAGTCTTTCCGCATGGCCGACGAGATGCGCCGCGACGTGAAAGATCGCCATGCTTGGGTGCACACCGCGTACCCCGAAGCGCGCGTGCTCGATCGGATGCTCGATCAATGGGAAGGGCTGGTGCTCAACGCGGTGAAAGACTTGCAGGGCCGCGCCGCCGTCGTCTCGGAACTGACGACCAAGCAAATGAATTACATGCCCAGCCTGCCGGTGACGTTGAGCATTCGCAACGACGGCTTCAACATTGCGGAGAGTGTGCGCCTGATCGTGGAAGACGGCGAAGGCTATCGGGTGACGGCCGGCGCGCAGCAAACGATCGAGATTCTCACGGCGAAGTCGGCGCGTGAGGTGGAAGTGACCATCGAGCCGCAGACGCGCGATCGGGTGCGCTTGAACTGGCGTCTGCAATACGACGACGCGGTCGATCAGAATCGCACGGTGGAATTCGCGGACGTGATCGAGTTCATCGACACGGAGCAGAGCGGGCTGCCGTTCGTGCGCATCTTCCCCATTCCGTATGTGACCGGCATGCCGCTGAAGACCGACCATTTGTTTGTGGGCCGTAAAGATGTGTTTGCCTACATCCAGGAACATCTCTTCGGCACGTATCAGAACAACGTCATCGTGCTGCACGGCCAGCGGCGCACCGGCAAGACGTCGATCTTGTATCGCCTGAAGAAGGTGATGGCGGACACGCACCTGTGCGTGCTGGTCGATATGCAGGGCAAGGCTGCGCGCGGCACGCTGGATTTCTTGTATTCGCTGGCCGACGACATCGTATACACGCTGGAAGATCACGGTATCACGCTGGATCTGCCGCCCCGCTCGGATTTTGCCGACTCGCCGGAGTTCTTCTTCCGTTCGCGCTTCCTGCGCAGCGTGTATGAAGTGCTGCCGCCGGTGATCAATCCGCAGGCCGACACGCATCCGCATGATGGTGATCAACCCCACCAGAAACATCTGCTGTTGATGTTCGACGAATTCGAGGAGCTGCAGAAGCGTGTAGAAGACGGCAAACTGGAGCCGCAGATTTTCCCGTTCCTGCGCAACTTGATGCAGCACGAAGAACCGCTGGACTTCGTCTTTGCGGGCACGCACAAACTGGAAGAACTGGGCGCGGAGTATTGGTCGATTCTGTTCAACATCGCGTCATACAAGAAGATCACGTTCCTCTCGCACGACGATGCGCTGCGCTTGATCACCGAGCCGGTGAAGTCCAACCTCGAATATGATCCGCTGGCGATCGAGCGCATCATTAGCGTGACGGGCGGGCATCCTTATTTCACGCAGGTGGTGTGCCACGAACTGGTGTCGTATCACAACGAAACGGAGCGCACCTATCTCACCGCCAACGACATCGAAGCGGCGCTGGATCGCATCGTGGAACGCGGCGAGGCGCACTTCAAGTTTATCTGGGCCGAAGCCTCGGCGAATGAGCGGTTGGTGCTGCTGGTGCTGGCCGATGTGTTGGAGACCGCCGAGATGGCTTCGGCCGACGATGTGGAGGCGCAGTTCGATAAACGCGCCTGCTGCCTCGACAACGGCGCGACCGTGCCCCAGGTGCTCGATCGATTGGAGATGGGCGACATCCTCACGCGCTCCGGTCCGCGCAGTAACCTCTATCGCTTCAAGATCGATCTGATTCGAAGGTGGATTTATGCGACGAGGCCGGTGTAAAGCGGGGATCAGGATGCAAGTGACAAGATGCAGGATGCAGGATGCAAGAGGCAAGAGGCAAGATGCAGGATGCAAGAGGCAAGATGCAGGATGCCCGGCGAGAGTGCAATCATAGACCGAGGAAGAACTTGTAACACTATTCGGGTTGTTTCTTTCCGAAAGGCTACCAGCGATGAGCGAAAGCGATATGAACAAGCCTACCAAGACGAATTTGGAACGCCTTGACGCCATGACCGACGACCTGATTGATACTTCGGATATTCCGCCACTGACCGACAAGTTTTTCACGACGGCCCACTGGCGAAAGCCTAGGCCAACCGTGAAAGTCACTGTGGAAGTGGAGCCCGAAGTAGCCGAGTGGTTTAGAGCACAAGGCAGCGATTACGAGCGTTATCTGACTGCGGCACTCCGCATCTACGCTCAGGCGCATCAAGTGCCTGAAATAGCCAAGCCGGGCTAACCCCTCGTTCCACCTGACGGAACTACCGCCGCGCAAGATGAGCAGTCGGGCGCTATTTTCACGCGCTCTGGCCCGCGCAGCAACCTCTATCGCTTCAAGATCGATCTGATCCGCAGGTGGATTTATGCGACGAGGCCGGTGTAAAGCGGGGATCAGGATGCAAGAGGCAAGAGGCAAGAGGCAAGAGGCAAGAGGCAGGAAGCAGGATGCAAGAGGCAAGAGGCAAGAGGCAAGAGGCAAGATGCAGGAAGCCCGGCGAGGGTGCAGGAACCTTCGTCGGGCTTTTGGTTTGGGCGGTCCAGTCATTCCCGCGTGTAGTAAGCGGGAATCCAGGCTGACTGTTGGCGATTTATGCTGACAGGGCCGCTGGATTCCCGCCTTCGCGGGAATGACTGGATCTGCAAAGCTGTTTGTTTAGAGGCCGAGTTTGCGCAGGAGATCGGGGCGGTCGCGCAGGGCGATGCCGGCGGCGGTGCGGAAGCGGCCCATCCAGTCGGAGAGGGTGGCGTCGGCGGCGTCACGCTGCTGAGTGGCGCGGGTGGCGGCGGCGCGCGCGGTTTCCTGAGCGGTGTTGGCGTCTTGCAGCGCATCAAGCGCGGCGAGGAGTTGCGTGAGCGCAGCTTGATCGTAACCATCGCGGGCTAGTTCGATGAGGTAGGCGGGCGTGCTGAGCGCGGCGTTGTAGCTGGCACGCGCATCGGTGACCAGTTGCTGCGCATCGGACGAGACGCGGCCGGTGACTTTGAGTCCGGCTTGGGCGGCGGGGTCTTTCTTGAAGATGCGGCGCGCGGTGGTGCGAAAATCCACGTAGGCTTGTTTGCAGGCGGCAAAGGCGACCGCGAAGGTTTTGTTGGCCTGGTCTTCAGCGCCCATCGCCGTCTGCCGGACGTTGAAGGTGGTCTGGGCTGCTTCCTGTAGGGCGAGACCTTCGTCGTCGATGCGTTGGGTGGTATAGCCACGCGGGGTCAGCAGGGCGATGATTTCAGAATCGGATTTGGCGATGAGCAGTTTTTCGCGGGTGTCAGACACCCGATCGGCGATCTTGCGATCTTGAGCGTTGCGTGACGGTGGGGCGGACGGGGTGGACGGAGGAGCGGGTGTTTGATCGGACATGATGGACTCTCCTTTGAAAGTATTAACGGTCAACAGGGATGGACGTCATCTTTCCGGGTTGATCCGATTGCGCGCAGGAAAATTCACATGTGGTTATTGTGCGGTCAGATAAGATGGGCGGCAAGTGACAGATGGAATGTGGTTGGCAGGTCAAAGTTCACGGTCAGAAGGGTAAGGTTAGCGGTGGTGGCCTAAGGAAGTCGGTAATGATTATAGAGATGAGCGTAATAGTGCTAAGATGGTTGGTAGGTTAGGCAGGGAAGTACGTAATGCTAACACATATCTTCGTAATTATATCAAGGCAGACGGTATGGAGTAAAGAAGGTGCGTAATACTTACAAGAATCTGCGTAATTGTCGCAAGGAAGTCGGTCTGTGATGGAAAGTTGTCGGTAAGGATGGCTGAGAAGGCGGGAGGGCGCGATCCACGAACACCCTGAAGGGTGCAGGTGACACAATGCTTGGCGCGCCGCCTAACCTATGGCTGGGGAACGGCGTGATGGTCTTCACGTCCCTTCGACTACACTCTGATGGTCGAGGCGCAGCAAGAGAGGTGAGGCCAGCGAGCAGCAAGGGATAACCGGAAGTGATGGGGGAGAATTTGCTTAAAAAATGGATTTTGCCTATTTACACGGTGCGCGAGTTGTAATAAACTAAACCATCACTGCGGGGGCGGAGCTGGAATAGCCGTCTCCGCAGTTTTGTGTGTGGCGGGGCGGGAGGCTTGAGGGAAAAGCGGAGAGTGATGAGGAAAAAGCCGGGGCCACAGCCGCTCACGCCCGATGTTCGGTTACTGGGTCGGTTGCACGTGGGATTTACGCCAGAGGTATACGAAGAGATCATGTTTGTGAGTGGTGAGACCGGCTTGACGCCGTCGCAGCTATTGGCGTCGGCGTGGCAGATAGCCAAGTCTGAGTTGATGAAGCCGGTGTCGATCGATGTAGAAGAGGTAACTCGTGTACACGAGTCGGCCTAATAACGAGTTGAACTAAGCGCTTCGCGCAGG
>PMCF01000221.1 GCA_003154115.1 Anaerolineae bacterium | reverse complement strand
GGCCTCTACGCCTTCACGAATGTTACGGGGAGCCACACCATCAGCGCGGCGTTTGCCCTCAACGCACTCAACACTTACACGTTGACGGTGAACTACGCGGGCAACGGTCTGGGCAGTGTAACGCTCAATCCGCCGGGACCGAGTTACACCGTCGGAACGCTCGTTACTCTCACGGCCACGCCGCTGATCACGTCCACCTTCACGGGCTGGAGCGGCAACGTCGTGACGACGACCAATCCGCTGATCGTGACGATGGATAGCAACAAGACCATCACTGCGACGTTTGCGCTCAAGCAATATGGCATCTACTTGCCCCTCATAACCCGGTAGTATGAAAAACCCACCCGGAGGTTCACAAAACCTCCGGGTGGGTGGCACTCATTGAATCTTCACGCCAAGCCTTCACATCACGCGCCCCAGCCCACCTTCCTCGTCGATGCGCCCGCCGGTCTTCAATACGCTAATCGCGTTTGTCGCCACTTCGTCGATCTTCTTGGTCACACGCCGCCCAACTTCAGACCTGGCAGGTTTTCATTGATGATCAGGCTCGCTGTGATGATCGATCAGATCGATCATCTGTTACAGCTTTCTTGAAGATCGAAACCTGCCAGGTTTATTTGTGTCTAGCCGCTACTTCCCCAGCACCATCCCCGCCGGATCGATCTCGTGCAGCGTGGCAACTTCATAACGCACGTTAGGAACATTTACCGATATGAACTGGCAGACTGGGCCGAGTACGGATGCGGCTGAATCGCCTTTAATTCTTTCACTTCGGTTTGCTGGGCGTGATACAAATCCCAGCGCAACTGTAGGTTCATCCANNTCGTTGATTCTTTGATAAGGCACATGAATGGCATCCGCCAACTGGCGTTGTGTTATGCCCATGGGGATGAGAAACTCTGCTAAGAGCATTTCGCCTGGATGTGTCGGCTCACGCTGCGTAGGTATCCGTACCATTTTATTTCTCCCTGACTCGTTTCTACTCAGCCGTCGCGCGGTGCTGTCATTCCCGCAGGCTTTAAGCGGGAATCCAGTAGTCCGGCCTGCGCTAATTGCCAACACGTGCGGCGCAGTGCTCCCGTCGTTACGCTGGATGCCCGATAGAAGCCCTCGGGCATGACGGTAGCACGGTTACTTTTGCTCGCAATGATAATCCACAATATCTATTTCTGATAATCTGACGTGGTAACGCGCCCATCAGCTATTTCCCAAGCACCGTCCCCGCTGGATCGATCTCGCGCAGCAGGCGGCCCGCCATGATCGATGCGTGCAAGACCTGGCAGGTTTTCATCTTCAAGAAAGCGTAGCCAGATCATCGATCTGGTCGATCATCGCGCTGTGCCTAACAATCAATGGTAACCTGCCAGGTCTATTGGCGTCTGCCTGCTACTTCCCCAGCACCATCCCCGCCGGATCGATCTCGTGCAGCAGGCGGCGTTCATGCTCGGTCGGCGGATCGGTCGTGCCTACTTCCGAGGGAATCAGAATTTCACACGCGCTGTTGGCGCGCATATCGGCGAGGGTCACACCGGGATGCAGCGCCAACAGAGTCAGCCGCTTCGTTTCTTCGTCGAAGCCATAGACGCCCAACTGCGTGATGACGCGATAGGGGCCGGTGTGGGGGGGGAGGCCGGCGCGTTCGCGCGCGCCCGGCCCGTCGAGGTAACCCGGCGTGGTAATGTAGTTCACGCGTTCGACAAACTTGCGCTTATCCTGCCGCATGAGGATGATGGTGCGCGGGCACAACGAACCGATATCATTCGCGCCGCCGCTGCCGGGCAAACGCGCCGTGGGATGTTCCCACTCGCCGATGACGGTCGTGTTGATATTGCCGTACACATCGATCATCGCCGCGCCCAGGAAGCCGAAGTCCACGTAGCCCGCCTGGCAGGCGCTCATCACATCGTGCATGCTGGAAGCCGCGGCCGCCTGATAGAACGTGCGTGAATCGCCGACCGAGATCGGCAAGACTGGGACGCGCGGGCCGATGCCGCCCGCTTCAAAGATGATGAGCAGTCCCGGCGCATGTGTGCGTTGCGCCAGCAGCGCGGCGATCACCGGCAGACCGGTGCCCACCAGGACCGATTTCTTGTCTTCCAGCAAGCGCGAGGCCACGGCTGTCAATTGTTCGGTCGAGGTGTAGGTTGCGACTTGTTCGGCCATGCTAATCGCCTCCTTAATCCGCGTCAGTGCGCGGACATCAGACCAAGCAGTACGCTGCCAAAGAAACTGCTAACACCCTGGACTCGAGGCTTCAGCCGGAGTGTGTGAGATTCAGTGAGACCGGCTAAAGCCTCGAGTCCCGATCAGTCACTTTCTATTTCTTCGTTTTCAACCACGGCGCGCGCATGGGCGTTTTGAGTTGTTCGACTTGCTTCAAGAAATCCAGTTTGCGCAGGCCGCCCACCAGTTCGAGATAGCCTTCGAAGTCGCTCACGCCGTAGACATACTTTTCAAGGTAGGCCGCCGTCCCTTCCGGGGTCTGGGCCACGTCCAGCCATTCGCCGATGTGTTCTTCGTCAAAGAAATAGTGGTAGGGCATCAACGTCGGATGCGCGCCGTACGGCACTTCACACACCGCATCGACGACGTAGAACGGGATCATCGTGCGGCTCGGCTGATTGCGGATCACTTCTTCCTCGACGATTTCTTCCGTGGTAATGATCACACGCCGCGCGGCGCGCGCCAGTTCGAAGTCTTCCACGATGATGCCGTCGATCTGGGCGTTGCCGTATTGGTCGCAGCGCGGCACATGGAACAGCGCCACATCGGGCTGCGCGGCGGGGATGAGGCAAACGGGCTTGCCACTCCACGGATCGGTCACGGCCTTGCAGGCGCTGTGCTTGAAGGTATCAGTGCCCAGCATGGTGCGTGACGGGATGAACGGAATGCCCATCATGCCCGCCAGAAAACGCCATTGATAGCCTGCGTTGGAAATCTCGGCGGCCACTTTGACCTGACCGCTTTCAACGGCCCGCCGGCCCGCGGGTGACAGGCCGCGCAGCTCGTGCCCGAAAGCGTACGCCACTTCCACCTTGTCTACGCAGCCTGCCCCGATGAGCAGATCGATGTCGTGGACGGCGGTCTTGCCCGCCATGACCAGCTGGCGCTTCCGCTGGCGGATAATCTCATACACGATCGACATGGCCACCCGAATGTGGCCGAAGCCGCCCGACGCGATGAAGTCGCCGTCATGCACGAACTGCGCGACGGCGGCCTGAACACTCATCCGCTTGTCGCGCAGATCGCGTGACTTGTGCTCCATGATCCACTGGCGATTCTCGTCGGGATCATGCCAGCCGATCAGTTCACCTTCGCCTTCAGCCAGCACCTGCATGATGATTGCTCCTTCTCCCGTTTGCGCTCCCCTCTCCTGAAATCGGCACGCTTCGCGTGATTTCAGGAGAGGTCGTAGATGCCGCTTGCTGTTAATGCGGCAGTGTCGGGGGTGAGGCCTACACCGGCGGTTGAAACGCCATGATCGTCAGCGTGCCGTAGACAAAGCCCGCCAGCCCGAGTACGATGGTCACTCCGGCCAGCGCGCGCTTGTAAACACCGATGCGCTGAAGATCGGTCAGGACGACATACGCGCCGGTCAGGGCGTGCATCAGCACGAAGAACAAGAACGCGATGTCGATCATCTTCCAGATCGGATTGCTCAGGCGTTCGATGACGACTTTGCTGAAGTCGATCTCCCACGGCGGATAGTGCATCACGGCCATGTGAATGCCGAGGAATATCAGCAAGGCAATCGCGCTAACACGCTGCATTTGGAAAATTCGCATGGATGGCTCCTGTAGTGCGTGGTGCGTAGTGCGTAGTGTACGTAACGGGTCGAGACGTTACGGAATACGCAATACGCAGTACGTTTTACGCCTTATAAAACAACGCTTGCAAGATCAGCAAACCGCCGATGGCGGTCAAGAACGCTGCCACGGCGAACGCGGCATAGAACAGGCTCTTGCGATAGTCGATCACGTTGAAGTAATGGACGATCAACAAGCGCACGCCATCGAACGCGTGATAGGCCACGGCGGCGATCAGCGCGATCTCCATGATCTTGAACAACGGCCCCTGCACGATCTTCAGCGTGGCGTCAAACGCTGCTTTGCCCTGCGTCGCCGAGCCGATCACGAGGATGTGCGTAAACAGATATAGAACCAGCACCACGCCCGTAAAGCGGCGCAGCACAAAACTGATGAACCCGGTGCTTTTGTACATAGGTCTCCTTGATGAGTGAAAAGTGAAGAGTGAGGAGTGAAATCAAATATCACTTTTCATTCTTCACTCTTCACGGGCAACGCCAGCGTCTTCTGCCGTTCCTGCCGCGCCTCTTCCATAGCCTGCCGCTTCTGCGCCAGCTTGCGCAGCGTCTCGATCGCCTGGGTGGGATTCAGGTTCTTGGGGCAGGCGTCGATGCAGTTGAAGATGGTATGACAGCGATACACGCCATCGCCGCCGGCCAGATCGGCCAGGCGTTCGGCCGGCGCGGTGTCGCGCGGATCGAGCACGCGCAGAAACGCCTTCAACGCGGCGTGCGGGCCGACGTAGTGCTTGGTCATGGCGATGACCTGACACGACGAGTAGCACGCCCCGCACATGATGCAGGTCTCGGCGTTGTGCAGCGCTTCTACTTCTTCCGGGCTGACCCGGAATTCTTTCTCCGGCACGTTGTCGGGCGGAATCAACCACGGCTTCACGCGCAAGTATTGTTCCCAGAAGCTGCTGCGATCGACGACGAGGTCTTTGATGATCGGCAGATAAGGCAAGGGCTTGATCGTCACGCAGCCCTGTTTGTCCAGTTCGCGGGCCAGCGGCGTCTTGCAGACCAGCACATTTCGCCCGTTGACGTTCATGGCACAGCTGCCGCAGATGGCGTGGCGGCACGAGCGCCGAAAGGTGAGGCTGCCATCCTGCTCAGTCTTGATCTGGTGCAGCGCGTCGAGGATCGTCGTGCCGGGGGTCAACGGCACGGTGAAGTCCTGCATATGTGGCTTCTTGTCTACATCAGGATTGAAGCGTTGAATACGGACGATAGCGGTGGTAGGTTGTTGATTGGAATCGGGCATGGTTCAATCGCTCCTGAATCAATAACGAGTAATAAGTAACGAGTAACAGCGTGTTTTACGTTTTACTCATTACTCGTTACTCATTAGTATTTTCTTTCCTGCGGCGGATACTTCTCGTAGTTGATGTTCACGCTCTTGAAGCTCAACTCGGGACCGCTTGAGCGTTTGTGAGCCATGGTGTGTTTCAGCCAGTTTTTGTCGTCGCGCCCAAGGTGATCGGTGCGCCAGTGAGCGCCGCGACATTCGGTGCGTGCCAGTGCACCCGCCACGATCACCTCGCTGAAGTCAAGCAGATGTTCCGTTTCGAGCGCGGCGAGGACATCGGTGTTGAAGCGGCTGCTGGTGTCCATCACCCGCGCGTGAGTGAAACGTTCCTGCAAGCGCTTGATGTCGCTCAATGCAATTCGCAAACGCTCGCCGTCGCGGAACACGCCGCAGTTGTTGGTCATCGTCGTCTTCAACTCTTGCGCGATCTTCTCGACCGATTCCTTGCCGGGATTGGTCATGAAGCCCTGCACGCGCCGGCGGTTTCGATCGGCTGGATCACCCCCGATCGGGTAAAGCTTGGCCCCGCCGGTGATGAACTCGGCAATGGCATAGCCCGCCCGTCGACCGAACACGGAGGCATCGAGCAAGCTGTTCGTGCCCAAGCGATTCGCGCCATGCACGCTGATGCAGGCGCATTCACCGGCCGCATAAAATCCGACGACGGGCGTGCCCTGCGCATCGGCGATGACCTGTCCGTTGACGTCGCACGGAATGCCGCCCATGCTGTAGTGCGCGGTCGGCTGAATCGGGACGAGTTGATCGATCGGGTCGGTGCCGACGAAATCAATCGCCAACTCGCGCACCTGGGGCAGTCGGGCCAGAATCTTCTCGCGGCCCAGGTGCCGCAGATCGAGATAGATCGCATCGTGATCGGCTTCGCCGCCGCGCCCTTCGTTGATCTCCTGCTGCTCCGATCGGCTGACCAGATCGCGCGGGGCGAGTTCCATCTTGCTCTTGGCATAGCGCTCCATAAAGCGTTCGCCTGTGCTGTTGACCAGATAGCCGCCTTCGCCGCGACAGGCTTCGCTCATGAGGATGCCGTGCTTGTACAGGCCGGTCGGATGGAACTGCACGAACTCCATATCCAGCAGCGGCACACCGGCGTTGTACGCGATCGCCACGCCATCGCCGGTATTGGCGTATGCGTTGGAGGTGATCTTGTAGGCGCGGCCATACCCGCCCGTGCCGAACATCACGGCTTTGGCGCGCATGGTGTGAATCTCGCCGGTGAGGATGTTCATCGCCACGACGCCGCGGCAGACGTTGTCTTCGACGATCAAATCCATGCAGTACCATTCGCTGTAGAACTTCACGCCGTGGCGCAGCGCTTGTTCGTGGACGGTGTGCAACAGGACGTGCCCCGTCCAGTCGGCGGCGTAACAGGCGCGCGGAGCGCTATGCCCGCCGAAGCGCCGCTGCGCGATGCGGCCATCGGGCAGGCGGCTGAACACGCAGCCCATGTGCTCGTACTCATACACCACCTGCGGCGCATCCTTAATCATGATCTCGATCGCATCCTGATCGCCCAGCCAGTCCGAACCTTTGATCGTGTCGAAGACGTGCGAATCCAGACTGTCGGCGGGTTCACCTTCGGGGGCAGGCTCCAATGGCCCTTCGGCCCCGGTGTTGGGCGTAGGGCGCGTGTTGCCCAATGCTGCGGCGATGCCGCCCTGCGCCGCACCGCTGTGCGATCGCAGCGGATGAATCTTGGAGAGCACGGCGACATCTTTGACGCCCTGTTGGCTAGCGATCATGGCGGCCCAGGTGCCCGCCAGGCCTGCGCCAACTACAATGACATCGTGAGTAAGGGTGTCTGGTTGTGACATGAAGATCCTTTCTGAAAGGGTGTGGGAAGCAAGTGCGGTGCTGTGAACCATCAGGTGTGATGATAGTAGATTCATCAACCGGCTTCATTGTATGCCTAGATCGGTTTCTAGTTATAGTGACACACATCATGGGTAAGGGATGTCAATCGATAGGATATGTGGTGTAATTGATCACCCGGATGACCTAAATACCCGCCGGCCACTTGGCGAGATCGTCCAGCGACATCCTGGGAAAAGCAGCGCTCATCGATCCAAGTTTCATCATTCCCTCCTTGAAAAATGATGAGTGAAGTGCACAGGATGATGAAAGGTTATTCACTCGTCACTTTTCACTCGTCAATCAATGTCCACCCAGCACCCTTCTTTCGCGCTGCGGAAGATCGCCTCACCCACACGCAGCGCGCGATCGCCATCTTCGAAAGTCGGAAAGTCGGGCAGGGCGTTGAAGTCGCCCGCTTCGATGTAGCGATAGACCGCCGTGTACAACTGCTTGAACGTATCCGGGAAACCCTCGTTGTGGCCGCCAGGATACGAAGTGAACTGCCGCGCCTCCGGTGACAGCAGCGCCGGATCTTTCAGCAGCAATTCATTGGGCCGTTCGCGATGATTGATCCACAGCTCGTTGGGGCGTTCGCCGTCCCACGCGATGGCCGACTTCGCGCCGTCGATCTCGTAGTACGGGCGATTCTTGCGGCCCGCACACACCTGCGCTACCGTCATCACGCCGCGTGCGCCGTTGCTATAACGCAACATCACGGTCGCATAATCTTCGGTGTGAATGGGCTGTTCCACATATTCCAGGTTGGTCTGCAACTTGCCTGTGAACGTCTCCACGGGCTGCGTTGGTTTCTGGCGGGTCTTGAGGAACGTGGCAAAGTCCGCAAACACCGCTTCGATGTGCAGGCCCGTGATGAACGTCGTCAGATCGAGCCAATGCGATCCAATGTCGGCCACGGCGCGCATCTCGCCGCTGAATTGCGGTTCCAGCCGCCAGTTCCAATCGGTGGGTAATAGCAGCCAGTCTTGCAGATACGATCCCTGCACGATGTACACCTCGCCGATCTCGCCGCTCTGCACCAACTGCCGTGCCTGATGCGACAGCGGATAGAAGCGCATGTTGAAGTTGACGGCGTTGACCAACTTCTTCTCCTTGGCCAACTTCACTAACTCACTCGACTCGGCCGACGTCATCGCCAACGGCTTTTCGCACACGACGTGCTTGCCTGCCAAGAGTGTGGCTTTGGCCTGCGGATGATGCACATGGTTAGGCGAGGTGATGTGCACCACATTGACTTCAGGATCGGCAATGAGCGCTTCGGCTGTGGCGTAATACTTGTCGATGTGCATCCTGGCCGCTTTCTCAGCCACACTATCGCTGCGCGGCCCGGCCACCGCCACCACCTCAATGCCCAGGCGGCGCAGTGCCTCAACGTGCGCAGGCCCGATGAATCCTGTACCAATTACACCCACTTTCAAATCAGCCATAACCTAGCCTCCGTGGCGTTGCTTGAATTCGTCGAGAATGGCCGCGGTCGCCGTAGCCCCCGATCGGCTTGCGCCCGCATCGATCAGCGCCAGCAGTTGATCGAGCGTGCGCACGCCGTGCGCGGCTTTTACCTGCACCTGCGGGCCGACGGTTGCGCGCATCAACGCGATGTCTTCCACCGTCGCGCCGGTCGGGGCAAAGCCGGTCGAGGTTTTCACAAAGTCCGCTCCGGCTTCTTCCACGATTTGGCAACCCAGCACTTTCTCAGCGTGCGTGAGATACGCATTCTCCAAAATCACTTTGACGATGGCTTGCGGATGCGCGGCGTTCACCACCGCGCGAATTTCATGGCGCACGGTGTCGGCGTGTCCCGATCGCAACGCGCCGATGTTGATGACCATATCGATCTCGGTGGCGCCGGCCGCCACGGCTTCCTGCGTCTCGAACACTTTCGTCGCGATGGTCGAGTTGCCGTGCGGAAATCCTACGACGGTACCGACTTTCACATCCGAGTCCGCCAATAATTTCTTGGCGAGCTTGACGTGGCATGGTTTCACACACACGGAGGCGACGTGATACTTGTTGGCCAATTCGCAGCCCGCAATGACATCGGCCTCGGTCAATTCGGGACGCAGCAGCGAATGATCGATGGTCTTCGCTAACTGTTCATACGTGATGGTCTTGCTGTTCAAGGTCGGCGCTTGTGGCACGACATACTCCTCATAGTTAGTTCTTTTTGCCCCAGCCTTCCCGCACGGCGCGCAGCGCGTTGCCGCCCAGAATCTTGCAGATGCTTTCCTCGCGAAACCCTTCGACCAACAGACGCTGCGTCAGGCGCGGCATTTCCGAAGCGTCCTTCAAATCTTCGGGCGGTGTGGTCTGTCATGGCAACCTCCCCTGGATTGAGACAAACGGCGGACGACGGCGGCAATGGCTAAGTTGATTATAGGACGACGGCGGCGAATCGGCAATCACGCGTATAATTCAATCGGTATGAAACTGCGACACTTGTGGGCGTTCATTCAATTGACGCGGCCGCTATTTCTAGGCGGCGGTGTAGTGTTATATCTGCTTGGCGCGGTCCTCGCGTTGACGCAAGGCGCGGCGCTCGCTTGGCCGCGTTTGCTGCTGGGACAGCTGCTCGTCACGTCGATTCAGCTGATGACGCACTACACCAACGAATACTACGATTTCGACGTCGATCGTTTGGTTGGCGATCGGCGCACGCCGTTTTCGGGCGGCAGCGGCGTCCTGGTCAGCGGCCAACTCGATCGGGTGGTGGCCCTCCATGCGCTGCGCGTCTGCCTGGGAATCGCCGTGGTGATGTTGATCTTAAGCGGACTGGCCGTGCCCGTGATGTGGCTCATCGGCTCGATCGCTGTGCTGGGCGGCTATTTCTATTCGGCGCCGCCGTGGTCGTTGGAGGGCAGCGGCGTCGGCGAGTTGGACACGGCCTTGCTCACGGCCCTGTTGGTGCCGCTGACAGGCTACACCATGCAGACGGGGCGCGTCGATGCGAGCGTGTTGAGCTTCGCCGCGCCGCTGATCTTGATCGATCTGGCGATGATCCTGACGTTCGAGTTTGCCGACTATCCGGCCGATCTAACGCAGGGGAAGAGAAACATCACCGTGCGGATCGGCCTGAAGCACGCGGCGTGGCTGCATCAGGCCCTGCTGATCGGCGGATTGGTGCTGCTGTTCGGCTTGACGCCCATCCGCCCCTGGATGGTGTGGGCGGTGCTGCCTCTGGTGGTGTGGCAAATCGCCGGAGTCGCGTGGCGCAGCCGATCGGGTTGGCGGCAGTTCGCGCTGTTGTCCGGCGGAGCCGTGCTGCTGGCAGTGCTGATCCCGGCGTTGTGGCTGATCGAGTTGCTGCTCGGCGCGTTTGGCTTTTAGCGGGGTTTGCGGTAAAACAGGAGGTGGCTGGGGAGCCCTGTCCCTCTCCTGTTGCACCGCAAGGCTTCTATTGCGCCTCACCGCTGCGATGGGAGAGGGACAAATTTACCAGAGAGATTTCTCATTTGAGCGCATATCATGACTGATGCTGTTACTCTTCGATCGCTACGTATCTTCCTCTGTCACTCCTCGGCCGACAAGCCTGCCGTGCGCGAGTTGTATCAACGCCTGAGTGCGGATGGCATCGACGCGTGGCTGGATGAAGAGAGCTTATTGCCCGGCCAGGACTGGCAACGCGAAGTTCCACGCGCTGTGCGTCAATCCCATGCGGTCATCGTGTGTCTGTCGAAAGGATCGATCAACCAGGCAGGCTACCTCCACAAAGAAATCAAGTTCGCCCTCGACGTGGTCGACGAGCAGCCCGAAGACACCCTCTTCCTCATCCCGTTAAAACTGGAAGAGTGCGACGTGCCCGAACGCTTGAGCCGCTGGCACTCCGTAAATCTGCTGAGTCCCAGCGGCTACGATCGTTTGCTGAAGGCGTTGCGGTTTCGCGCCGATCAATTGGGCGGAGCGGTTGCGGAAGTACAACCTTCTGCGGAAACGTCGTCCGCTCCCCCATCCAACGTCAGTGGCGGGGTGAACATCGCGGGCGATGCGCAGATCGGCAACGATGTGGTGGGGCGTGACAAAGTCATTCAGGCCGCCACCTACATCGAACATGCCACTATCATTCAAGCCGCACCGCCGGCAGAGAACCAGGCCGTGCGCGCCTCCGACGACGCGCCCACGTGGGGCGGCGTGGAATTTGTGCGCATTACGGCGGAAAGTTTTTTGATGGGCAGCCGCGTGGATAATGCGTTAGCATCTGATTCCGAGAAGCCTCAGCACTCAATCGAGCTGGCCTACGATTATTGGATCGGACGTTATCCGGTGACGAATGAACAGTTTGCCCGGTTCGTAACTGCGGCGCAGTATCCTTTCGATCAGGGCCAGTGGCAAACCCGATCAGATCATCCCGTGGTCAAGGTCTCGTGGCTTGATGCGCTGGCGTACTGCAAATGGTTGAATACTCTTGCGAAAGCTGAGCGCTACGCAGCCTCGCCAGGTTTTGTGCTGCGCCTGCCCACCGAGGCTGAATGGGAAAAGGCCGCGCGCGGTGGCCTCTCCCCTGTCTCAAACGGGGGAGACATAGAGGGGAGAAGCGCACCCGAGTGGCCGTGGGGCAATGAGTTTGACAGGAACAAGTGCAACTCGGAGGAAGGCGGCAAAAAGGGCACGACGCCGGTCGGCATCTATTCGCCGCAAGGTGATAGCCCTTATGGCGTCGCGGACATGGCGGGCAATGTGTGGGAATGGACCGTCAGCCTGTGGGGACTTGATCTGTTCCAACCGCAGTATCGTTATCCGTATCAGCCCCACGATGGGCGCGAGAAACTCGACGCGCCTCCGTCAGTATATCGCGTGGTACGCGGCGGCGCGTTCAACTCCCGGCCGGGCAGCGTGCGCGCCGCGTCCCGCTACTGGTTCGATAGTCGCGCGCATAACGACGGCGTTGGCTTTCGGGTGGTGGTTGCTCCGCGCCTCGCCTGAAGGTGAAAGATCGAATGCGGAATTCGGAGTGTTGAATGTGGAATGGATCGTGTCAGGCAAGTAACATTCCGCGTTCCGAACTCACAGTTCCGAATTGTTACTACTCAGCCGTCGCGCTATGCGCCGTGCAGTGTCATTCCCGCCTTCGCGGGAATGACGGCTGAGTAGTAACTCCGAGTTAGTAAAACGTCGTTCTGATTACCGGTTGAAACAATTCTGTGCGATGGGCGCACACGGCATCGATGGCACAGTGCGCGCACTCGGGTTCAGTCATCTCCGGGCAGCGGCGGCGCGCGTTGAAGAAGAACCAATCGACCGCGCCCATGCTGCGGCCGGATTGCTGCTGCACGTGTTGAATGGCGTGATAAGCGGCGAAGCGCACCGCCCATTCATCTTGCACCGATAATTCTTCTCGCCCGCTGATTCTTTCTCGTAAATCATCATCGATCACTTCTATCAGTCCTGTCCGCAGACACGACCGCATCAGGTGATAGTCGATCACGGGTGGCTCGGCGTCAGTGTGAGGGGTGTCATTCTGAGACGCATCTTTGCGCGTCGAAGAATCTCGGCCAACCATGCGAGACTCTTCGCTGTGCTCAGAGTGACTGTGAACAGTGGGGCGCAGAAACCTTTCTGGTCGTTGCTCCAGAATCAAGGCCAGCAGCATCGCCTTCTTGCGGAGCGGATCTTCTTTGTAGCCGCCCACGTGATCGAGCAAACTCAAGAAGGTCTGGCGCGGATTCGTTGAGCGATTTGCCAAATCGCTCAACGTTTGTGGCGTCCAACCCAACGCCTGCATATCGTGACCATACGTCTGCGCCAGGTCAAGATGCAGATCGAAGGCGGGCATAGGATTCGATCCATCGTCGGCGCGCAGAACCGCAGCGAGTTCCTCAGCAGTGAGCGCCGCCTGCCGATTGGGCCGGAAGAAGCCGCCATCCCGATCGATCATCCGCCGATACGCGGCGAAGAGATAATCAGAGCCTTTGAGCGAGCGGCCATCAATCAGCGCGATCAGCGGATGGGAATACTGCCTCACCCCTGACCCCCACCCCGACCCTCCCCCGTTGCTCAGGGGAGGGGGCGTGAATTCCCAAAACCCGAATTGTTGCAGCGTGACTGCAAAAAACCAGTCGAGCGCGGTGGGATCGTCGACATACGGAAAGAAATCGCCGACGAAGCGGAACGGCTGCACTTCCGGTAAGTGTGCGATCAACTGCGCGATGCGTTGAACTTGATCGTCGTCAACGCGCACACGCGCATCAAGCATGGGACGGGGCGCAGGTTGATCGGAAAGCAAGCGGGTTGGCCCCACCGCGCCGATTTCTTCGGCGGCGAGCAATGCCGCTGCTTGTGCGGCCATCACGGGATGTTCACCACGTGCGAGGTTGGCTAATGTCGCTCCACAGAAGGTATCGCCTGCACCCGTCGGATCGAGCTCAGTCGCTGGCTGGCCTGCCACGTGCGTCACATGACTACCTTGAATGACCAGCGCGCCGCGTTCGGCCAACGTGATGAAGATGATCTGGCCACGCCGCGCCTGAACTTTGCCCGTGCCGCCGAATAGCAGATTCGCTTCATTCTCATTCATGAAGAAGAAGTCGCACAGGCCGATGAGCTCGCGTACGGTGTCTGGTTCGTTGGTGCAGATTTTGCTGTAAGTGCCAGCGGAAATTCGGAATGCGGAATGCGGAATGATGAATGCGGAATGGATCGCGTCAGGCAAGGAGCAGTCCGAATTCCGAATTCCCAATTCCGCATTCCGCATTTGCAGGGCCTTTGCAAAATTCAACTGTCGTTCTGCGGTGCGCAATGCGGCGATGTGAATGATGGAGGCCGCGATCTGATCGCGTGGAAAATTGTCCGGTGTGATCAACCTCTCGCCGCCCCAGGAGGCATTGAGCAAGGCCGCGCGCCCGCCGCCATAGTGGGCGATCTCGAAACTCGGCAGTTGATCGGGCGGGACGCTGGGGCCGATCCAGGTGATGTGTTCGGCGGCGGCCTGTAGAGGCGCGGGGATCGGATTGGGCCGCGGGGCGAACATGCCGACGCACACGGGCTTCGACTGCACCTGCGTGCAGGCGGCGGCCAGCGCGGTGTACAGTCCGGCGCCGCCGGGTGAGTGAACCGTCTGTCCGTTGACGAAATGCAGCACATCCAGCGAGGCTGCGCCGACGACGAAGATGTCCAGGCCGTTCGCAACCGGGATCATGTGCTGTTGCGATCCGGCAAAGCAGATTCGTCTATCTCGACTACGAAGATGGGCACACCGGCTCGACTGCACGCTTCCACCAGAACGGTGTGATAGGGCACCAGCTGCGGATCGCGCGCGAAAGACTCGCTGAAGTACACCAGGCGAGTCACGCCGTGCCGTGCGATCTGCTCCACGGCCCGCGAAGCCAAGGCAGGCACTTCAGTGTTCAGCAACAAATGATCATACCAGGGCAACAGCTGATCAGGTGGAATCAAGCCATACTCACCGGAGAGGATGAAGAAGCTCAAGCCCAAGCGTTGTGCGGCGTCGTGCACGGCGTTGATGCGGGCGCTGAGATAACGCTGAATGGCTGGAATTTCGTCGGGGGCGTCGCTCTTGTCTTTGGAGCAGTAGGTGCAGAAGGCGTACATGTGATCACCTGTGTTCATACCGTGGGTTAGGGTAATTCTATCACGAGATCAAGCGTCCCGAAATACCCTCCGGCCACTTTATTTCATAATCAAAGGCAGATACACCATCACCTGTGCCGTCACCTGGAAACTCCGCTCAACGTCCGGCGCAGGGTTGTAGGTAGCGTCGCCGCTTTGCATGGCGCGAATCGTGCAAGCGCCGATACTCACCAGCGTCACCAGGTTGTCCGATAGGGTACAGACACTCAACGTGAGCGAGGTATAGCTCACTGGCAGACCCGATGAAGCTGTCGCCGTGATCGGAAAGGTTGGGTCGCCCAGCGTTTTGTCTGGCAGCGGATCGAAAGTAATGGTCTGATCTAGTTTGGCCGGATTGGCGATGTTCAGCCTGAGCACGGTGATCGAATACGGCGCAAAAGTGTAAGTGATCGTGTCGCCGGCGCTCGTCAACGCCGACGAGGGCGCGTTGGAGAGGTCGCCGTTCAACGACGCCTCGCTCACGCCGTTGAACGTCATGCTCGCGTCGCTCAAGGCGTTGGCGCGCGCGACGTCGATCAGGCCGCCGGCGATCGAGCTGCCCGCGATGGCGATGTTCGCGGTGAGGCCCGCGCCCGTTTTGTTGATCGCCAGCAACGAGATCGTCGCGCTGTTGACGCGCCCCGCATATACCGCGAGCTGCGAAGCGGCCGGGAACGGCGATGTGATCGGCAGCATCTGATTGCCAAAGCGCGACCACACGGGGAAGGCAAAATATTCCGGCGCGCGTGGATAGGTTGCGCCGCCGTACTTGGGCGTGTTCATCAGCGCCAGGTTCGTGCCGTCAGCCAGGTCCCATTGTAGCGCCGCGCCGTAGCCGTTCTGAATGATCTGCCCGATCACATCCGCCACGAACAAGCCATTGACGGCTTGTTTGGCTTTGGGATCGTCAGACGACGCGAGATTATATTCCGACACCCAAATCGGAATTTGCCGCCCGTAATAAGTAGTCAGCGCCGTTTGCAGTTCCGCCTTGATCGCCGGGTACTGCGCTTGTGGTTGCGACAAGATTTGCGCGTCGTCGGCGGGCGCGCTGTCGTAGGTGTAGGGATGCACCGTGAGAAAGTCAATGTCCACACCGCTCGCCTGCGCGGCTTGCAAAAGATCCCGCGTATAGTTGTTGTAAGTATCGCCACTCGTCACGTGCTCAAAGCCGATCGCGCCGACGAGAATCGTCGGGTCGATGCGCTTCATCTGCGCGCGAAATTCACGATAGCCTTCGTAGGTTCGGCTGCCGCGCGTCGCGCCGTTGATGTATTCCGCGCCGCTGCACGTCCACACATTTTCCCAACCCCACGCGGCGCAATTCGCGCCGCCGGTGGCGGGCGTGCCGCCGTAGGTTTCATTGCCCACGTCCCAATACTTGATGCCGATCGGCTGCGTAAAGCCGAACGACGCGCGGAGCAACGACCAATGCCCGGCCGTGTACCAATCGGTGCCGCGCACATCCACCGTGATCGGCGTCGTGTCGGTGATGGCTGCATTGAAGAACGCGACGGCCGCCGCCGCTTCTTTCGCCGTCGCCGTCAAGTTCACGCTGTACAGCGCCGCTTTGCCTGTCGCGCGCAAAAACGCCATAAAGTCCGAAGGGCGAGCGTCGTCGAACGCATAGGGATCGTAGGGCAGGTGGCATGGATACGCACCCGCTACGTCCACCCCCATCTGGCAGCTAAGCCAACCATACTCCTGGCTCGCCGCGCCGCCGGGAATCCGCAAGAGGCCGCCGCCCAAGGCGTGCGTGCGCGTGATGAACGGCGCATCGCCCATGTCTGAGCGCACCCACATCGCCAGGTTGCTGCCCAGTATCAACGACGGATCGAATGAGGTGTACACGCCGCCCGGTTGGATCACAATATCGGCCGAAGGTGCACTCGCGGCCACCAGGCGCAGCTCGTCAACGTAGAAGGTCGGCTGCACCGCGCCGCTCGCGTCTTGAATGTTGAGGCGCGCGATCAGCGCCGGGTTGCCCAGGGCCGATAACGTCATGGTGACTTGGGTCCAGCTGCCTGCCGCGACACTGAAATCGATCGGCGTGCTGCTGCCGCCGCTATCCGCCGATTGAGTGTAGAAGGTCAAGTGGCGTGTACCGCTGCTGCCGCCGTGCGCCCAAAAGCTGATCGCGCTATACCCGTTCGTGTTGACGGAAGAGGCCGTGCGCAGCGAAAAGCCGGCCCACGCCGCGTTGAAAGTGATCGCCGCAGACTCGGTTCCACTATGCGCGCTGGAGGTGTTGCCAAGATCGATCGTGCTGTCCCACGACCAGCCGGTCTCCGCCCAACCGCTCGCCAGCGTTTCGTCGTAGATCAGATAATCCGCCGGTGCGGCGAACACGCCGGTGAGCGTGGCGAGGCCTACCCCCGCCAGAACGAACACGGGGAAAAGTTTGTACTTGAACATTATTCACTCCCTTTGAAGCGCACTGCTGAAAAAGCAAATGCTGGTTGGCTATACGATGATTGTATGATCGAACAAGGTAATAATCAACACATGGGCATGGTGTGCATTCTATCAAACGGGCAATTGACAACGGCTTGGACT
This sequence comes from Anaerolineae bacterium, assembly GCA_003154115.1. GTDB lineage: Bacteria > Chloroflexota > Anaerolineae > Fen-1058 > Fen-1058 > Fen-1058. The sequence goes on along the minus strand of PMCF01000221.1, from coordinate 14,750 downwards.
CAAGGTAAGCTCGCCTCACTCCAACACGAGTGATCGACGATGAAGACTTTGACCAAACACGACGTGCTCGAGCGCCGCGAGGCGCGTTATCGCCGCCGCATGAACTTGCGCATCACGACGCAAGAGCAGGCGGTCGAATTTGTCAATGACGTGGGCTTTAGCTTTCTGTTCCCCATTCAGAAACTCGAACTGCCTTCGCTGTGGGATGCGATCGCCGGCCGGGTGGTGAAGACCTATCCTCAGCACAAAGGCTACGAGATCGAACGGACGTGGGGCTGGAAAGATGAATCGCTCGCTAAGAAGTGGTGGTACTACGGCAAGTTGATCCGCGACAAGGCCACGCTGGTCAGCCTGGATTTCTTGCCCAACTTCTATGCTCTCAGTGAAAACTTCGGCGATTACGAACACGATTATCTGGAAGAGTACAAGACCGGACAGTTGACTTCGGAAGCGCGGCAAGTGTATGAAGCGCTGTTGAAAAACGGCGCGCTGGATGCGGTGCGCTTGCGGCGTGAGGCCCATTTGAGCACGGATGCGAATAAAGGCCGCTTCGACAAAGCCTTGACCGATCTGCAGACCGGTTTGAAGGTGCTGCCCGTGGGTATCGCACCCGTGGGAGCGTGGCGCTATGCTTTCATTTACGAGATTTTGCCGCGCTGGTTTCCGCAGATTCCCGTGCGGGCGCAGCGGATCGGTCGGGTGGAGGCGCGCCGCCGCATTCTCGATCGCTATCTGCGCAACGTGATTTTCTCCACCGTCCCGATCGCCGCGCGCCTATTCCGCTGGTCGACGACTGAAACGCAACAGGCGGCCGTGACATTGGCGGCAGACGAACGCCTGGAGTTGAATGTCAAAGTGAGCGGGATCAAAGACTTGCAGATGGTGACGCAAGGGTAAAACGACGTGTTGCCTGACGGCTGAAGATGTTGTACACTGCCTACAGATTCCCGTCGAGGATGTCTGTCGTGACCAGCTGAAACGAGACCCCTCAGGAGGCACCGCATGTATCACCGTATTCTCGTCACGTTGGATGGATCGTTGTTGGCCGAACAAGTCCTGCCCCATGTGAAGGCACTTGTCGAGTGCCAGTCGGACGTACACGTGTATTTGTTGTCGATCGGGCAGGTGGTCGATTATGCTGCCGCTTCGGCGATGGCGTATCCCATGTCGATGCTGCCAAGTCGGACGGTCGACGAAGACGCCGAACGCCGCCGCATCGAAGCTGATCTGCGCGATTATCTGCGCAGCATCGAGCATCAACTGGTGCGCGAAGGCGTGACGGTGTCAAGCGAAGTGCGCTTTGGCCGACCCGCCGAAGAGATTATCTCATTCGCCAATGATCTGAAGATCGATCTGATTGCGATGAGCACGCATGGCCGATCGGGCCTGGCGCGCTGGGCGTATGGCAGTGTGGCCGATCGGGTGTTGCACTCGGCGCGCTGCCCGGTGCTGTTGGTGCGTGCGAAATGATCGATGGAGGAAAAAGAACATGGAGATTGGAATTCCCAAAGAAAGGCGCGAGAGCGAATACCGCGTCGGCCTGACGCCGATCGGGGTGCAGCTGCTCACGGCCGATGGGCACATCTGCTACGTCGAACACGGCGCCGGCCTGGGCGCAGGCTTTAGTGATCGGGATTACGAACAAGCCGGAGCGCGCATTGTCTATCAGCCGCAAGAGGCGTTCGGGCGCGCCGACCTCGTGCTGAAAGTGGCGCGGCCCACCGCCGAGGAATGCGAGTGGTTGAACGATGGCCAAACATTGATGGGCCTGTTGCATCTGGCCGCCGCCCGCCAGTCGCGCGTGGAGGCGTTGTTGGAGAAGCGCGTGACGGCGATCGGGTACGAGATGATCCAGTTGGATGATGGATCGCTGCCGGTGCTGATCCCGTTGTCGCAGGCGGCCGGCCGCATGATGGTGCAGGTGGCGGCGTCGCTGCTGCAAAACGACAAAGGCGGCAAGGGCATCTTGCTGGGGGGTGTGCCGGGTGTGCCGCCCGCCGAGGTGGTCATCATCGGGGCAGGAACGCTGGGCACCTACGCGGCCCGCGCGTTTCTGGGCGTCGGCGCCACGGTGTATGTGCTCGATCGCGATTTGCGCCGCCTGCAAGACGTGGATGCTCTGCTGCACGGTCAAGCCGTCACGATGGTGTCGCACGATTTCAACGTGCGCAAAGTCGCGAAATTTGCCGACGTGCTGATCGGGGCGGTGCTCGTGCCGGGTCAACGCGCGCCGATCGTGGTGACGCGTGAAATCATCAAGACGATGAAGCCGCGCAGCCTGATCATCGATATGGCGATCGATCAAGGCGGCTGCGTGGAAACCAGCCGTCCGACGACGCACGCGTCCCCCGCGTTCATCGAAGAGAATGTGCTGCATTGCTGCGTGCCGAATCTGCCCGCGGTGATTGCGCGCACGTCGACGCACGCTTTCAACAACGCCGCCTGGCCGTACGTTCAAGCGATCGCGCGCCTGGGTATTGAAGAAGCGTTGAACTCTGATCCGGCTCTAGCGCGCGGCGTCAATACCCGCGCTGGAGCCATTGTCAATCCGGCGCTGCTGGCGAGCGAGGTGCAGTGATGGCCGGGTGGAGTTCCACTTTTCAACAACGCATCACAACGCCCGAAGAAGCCGTGCGCTCGATTCAACCGGGTCAGCGTTGTTTCTTGACGGGCAACTGCTCGGTGCCGCAGAAAGTGATGAAAGCGCTGGTGGACTACGCGCCGAATCTGCACGATGTCGAAATCGTGCAGGTGTTGACGGTTGGCAATGCCGATTACGTGAAGCCCGGCATGGAAAAATATCTGCGCGTGAATACGTTGTTCATTAGCGACAATGTGCGCCTGGCGGTGAATGAAGGCCGCGCCGATTTCACCCCGATGTTTCTGTCGGAAATTCCCAAAGCGTTCAAGACGGTGCTGCCGGTGGATGTGGCGCTGATTCAAGTCAGCCCGCCGGATGATCACGGCTATTGTTCGTATGGCGTGGAGGTGGGCGTCACCAAGGCCGCCGCGCAGGCGGCCAGCATCGTCATCGCCGAAGTGAATCAGCAGATGCCGCGCACGCTGGGCGATTCGTTCATTCACGTCTCCAAGATCACGCATGCCATTCCGGTGGATTATAAATTACCGGAAATGCCGATGGGCAGCACCTCGGAGATTGCGGTACAAATTGCCCAACACATCGCGGCCCTCATTCCCGATGGCGCCACGCTGCAAACCGGCATCGGCGCTATTCCGGACGCCGTGCTGAATCAACTCAACGGCCACAAAGACCTGGGCATTCACACCGAGTTGTTTGCCGATGGCGTGATCGATCTGGTGGAGCGCGGTGTGATTAACGGCGAGCGCAAGTCGATCCATCAAGGCAAGATCGTGGCCGGGTTCATGCTGGGCACGCAGCGCTTGTATAGCTTTGCCGATGACAACCCGATCATCGAATTGCACCCGACCGAGTACGTGAACGATCCCTTTGTGATCGCCCAGAACGATCGGATGGTGGCCATCAACTCGGCGATTGAAGTCGATCTGACCGGACAGGTGTGCGCGGATTCGATCGGGCCACGGTTGTACAGCGGCGTGGGCGGACAGGTGGACTTCATCTATGGCGCGTCGCGCAGCACCGGCGGCCTCCCGATCATTGCCCTGCCCTCGTCGGCCCTACTCAAGGGCCAGAACACTAGCAAGATTGTGCCGCTGTTGAAACATGGGGCGGGCGTGGTCACCACGCGCAATCATGTGCGCTTCATCGTGACCGAGTACGGCGTGGCCGACCTCTACGGCAAGAACATCCGGCAGCGCGCGCGGGCGCTCATCAACGTTGCGCATCCAGAGTTCCGTGAAGAATTGGAGCGGCAGGCCAAAGAATTGAAGTATTTGTAAAATGCGGTTGGGTCTTGCCGCCGTTGGTCAGTCGTGCTAGAATCAGCGCGCGGGCCGGTGGCGAAATGGCAGCCGCAGGAGACTTAAAATCTCCCGTTCGCAAGAACATGAAGGTTCGAGTCCTTTCCGGCCCATGCTAAAAGAAACCGGGTTTCTGAAGAGAAGCCCGGTTTCTGATTTTTAGGCAGCGTTGACGATTCGCCATTTTGATGTACATTTAACCTCGACTTCAATCCTACACCAGAAGGTTCACCCATATGAAAATCGCCATCGCCGCCGATCACGGCGGATTTCCTCTCAAAGCGGATCTCGTCGAACTGTTGAAACAGGCCGGCCACGAACCGATCGATCTCGGCGCGGCGGAATGCATTGCCGGAGATGATTATCCCGATTATGCCCTGTTAGTCGGCAAGGCGGTACAATCTAAGCAGGCCGAGCGTGGCATCGTGCTGTGTGGCAGCGGCGTCGGGGCCTGCATCGCAGCGAACAAGCTAAAGGGTGTGCGCGCCGGCGTGTGCCACGATACGTATTCGGCCCATCAAGGCGTGGAACACGATGACATGAATGTGCTCTGTCTGGGCGCGCGCATCATCGGCGTTGAACCGGCCAAAGAAATTGTGCTGGCCTACGTGAACGCGAAGTTTAACACGGGCGAACGCTATCAGCGCCGGTTAAATAAGGTGCTGAAGATTGAGCAAGAGGGATGAAGTGATAGTGGTGTAGACGGGTTTCTCGTTACCGCGTATCGGACAGATGCGCGAAAAGAAGGGGATAGAATATAGCCCAAGTAAAAGTGTTTTATGAACCCGATCAAGAATTGCTCACTGTTTTTTGGCAAGCGCCGCGTCCCAATCAAATCAGCACTGAACTGGGTGACGGTATGATTTTAATCAAGGATGGCGAGAGCGGCGAGCCGATCGGACTGGAGTTGCTAACCTAGCGCCCCGGCGATGCGCGGTTTGATGCGGTGAGCGTGGAAATTGGTCGCTCGACGGATAAACCGCTGCCGCTGGCGGCATAACCTACCTCGACATGGAGAACAGATAAATGACTAACAATCTACAACAATTAGCCCAACACGGTCAAAGCATTTGGTACGATAACATCCAGCGCAAGATGTTGACGAGCGGTGGTCTGCGGGCGATGATCGATCAGGGTTTGCTGGGCATGACGTCGAACCCGACGATCTTTGAGAAAGCGATCGGCGGCAGCAGCGATTACGACGAGGCGCTGCAGAAATTGGTCGCGCGCGGCGCCACCGCCGAACAGATCTACGACGCGCTCACGATCGAAGATGTGGGCCTGGCTGCCGATCTGTTCCGCCCGGTGTTTGAGCGCACGAAAGGCAAGGACGGTTACGTCAGCATCGAAGTGTCGCCCAAGTTGGCGCACGATACGGCGGGCACGTTAGCGGATGCGCGCCGCCTGTGGGAGACGCTGAATCGCGCCAACGTGATGATTAAGATTCCGGCGACCAAGGAAGGTTTGCCGGCCATCGAGCAGGCCCTGGCTGATGGCATCAACATCAACATCACGCTGATGTTCTCAATGGCGCATTACCGGGCGGTGGCCGAGACTTATCTGCGCGGCTTAGAGGCGCGCCTGAAAGCCGGTCATCCGATCGATCACGTCGCCTCCGTCGCCTCGTTCTTCGTCAGCCGGGTTGACACCCTGCTCGATCCGAAACTGGAACAGGCCGGCGCTGCGGCCCTGCGGGGCAAGGCCGCAGTGGCGAACTCGAAGCTGGTGTACGGGAAGTATCTGGACATTTTTGGCGGCGCTCGCTTCAAGGTGTTGGCGGCCGAGGGTGCGCAAGTGCAGCGCGTGTTGTGGGCCAGCACCAGCGTCAAGAATCCCAAGTACCCCGACCTCTTGTACGTCGATACGTTGATCGGGCCGGATACGGTGAACACCGTGCCGCCGGAAACGTACACGGCCATTCTCGATCATTCCGTGGTCGCCCGCACGGTCGATCGGGACCTGGCAGCCGCGCAGCAGGTCACCGCCGATCTCAAAGCGCTGGGGTTCGATCTCAACGAAGTGGGTGAGCAGCTCTCGATCGAAGGCGTGGAGAAATTCAGCAAATCATTCGACGGGTTGCTGAAGGTCATCGAACAGAAGCAGGCCACGTTAGTTAAGTAGTCGTATAGCCTTGGTAAGCATATATACTGCGAACGGTCACAGATTGCGGAAAAAATCTGATCCGCGAATTGCGCGAATGTCCNNTTCGCGGATCAAAAAGCGCAGTTTGTGCCCGCGCACAGTATAGTCAGTAGGTGCAGCGGAACCTTGGGGTTCCGTGACGACTCGACTCATGACGATTAGACTCATTGACTAACAACCCATATCGGCTACAATAACGGCGGAGGGTTAAATCAAACCTATGAGCGCCAAACCCCGCGTAGAGTCCGGCATCACCGGACTGGATAAGATGTTATCGGGCGGCTTTATACCAGGCACGGCCAATTTGGTGCGCGGCGCACCGGGCACCGGCAAGACGGTGCTGGCGCTACAGTATTTACTGCAGGGCGTGGAACACGGCGAACCGGGCCTGCTCATCTCGTTTGAAGAGTTCCCGCAGGCTTTGCAAAATGATGCGCAGGCGCTTGGTTGGGATTTGCGCGCCTGGCAAGAGCAGGGCCTGCTGCATCTGTATTTCACGTCGCCGCAAGTTTTGCTGAAGAGCCTGGAGGCCCCTGCCGGGCCGCTGAGCGAGCTGTTCGTGGAGAAAGACATCAAGCGCGTGGTGCTGGATAGTGTGACGCACTTCACGCGCCTGACCAATGAACAGCAACAACTGCGCGGCATCTACAATCGCTTGATTAACGCGTTGAAGCGCGAGGGGGCAACTTCGCTGCTGTTGGCCGAAGAAGGCCGCATCGAGGGGCAGCGCGCCGAGCGCGGAGCGTTGTCGTTTGTGGTAGACACGATTATTCTGCTGCGTTACGTGGAAGTGGAAAGCGCCATTCAGCGCGCCATTGCCGTGATGAAGATGCGCGGCAGCGATCACGTCAAAGAAATTCGCCGCTTTGAAATCCGCCAGGGCGGCATCGTGGTGACCGGGCCGTTTGAAAATCGCGAAAACATCTTGACGGGCATCTCACATCGAGTGAGCCGGTAAGTAGCAGAAGGCAGAAACCGGGTTTCTCCACGTTTGGTATGTCATTCCATCCCGAATCGAGAAACCCGGTTTCTCATTGTCTGGTTATGGGCACCCTCTACATCGTTCCCACCCCCATCGGAAATTTGGAAGACATCACCTTGCGCGCCTTGCAGGTGCTGCGCGAAGTGAGTTTGATCGCCGCCGAAGATACGCGCCGCGCGGCGATTTTGTTGTCGCACTTCGATCTGCACACGCCAGTCACGTCTTACTTCGAGCACAACAAACTCAGCAAACTCGATCGGATTCTGGAAGCCTTGGAACAGGGCGATGTTGCTTTGATCTCAGAGGCGGGCACACCGGGGTTGTCTGATCCGGGTTATGAATTAATCCGAGCGGCGATCGAGCGCGGTCAACGGGTGGTGCCGCTGCCCGGTGCGACGGCGGCCATCACGGCGCTGGTAGCGTCCGGCCTCCCGACCGATTCTTTCGTCTTCGTCGGCTTTCTCTCGCGCAAGGCAGGCGAGCGGCGGCGCGCGTTGGAAGAAGTGAAGGCCGAGCGGCGCACGCTGATTTTCTATGAAGCGCCGCATCGCGTAGGCGAGACGCTGGAGGATATGCTGGCGGTCTTCGGCAACCGATCGATTTGCGCGGCCCGGGAGTTGAGTAAAGTCCACGAGGAAATCTGGCGCGGATCGATCACCGCCGCGATCGAACGATTTGGCGCAGAGGCACTGGGGGAGTTCGTACTGGTCGTGGCCGGTGCCCCGGAAGAAGCCCGCTGGGCTGAAGCGCGCGTACAGGCTGTGTTACGTGAAGAGTTGGAACACGGCGCGTCGTCGAGCGAGGCGGCCAAGCGAGTCGCAGCCTTGGCGGGCTGGAACAAGCGCGACGTGTACGCGCTGTTGAGCAAAGACTGATTATTCACCTCGACAATTTCATCGATCATTCTTGCGGGGAACCTCTATGCTTGATCTCAATGATGCCGCGGCCATCCGCGCTGCTGATCCCTATCACTTTCGCGATCATATCGTGGCTCTGCCGCAACAACTGCAAGATGGCTGGGCGGCCACGCAGGCAGTCGCTCTACCCGAGTCGTTCCGCCAGATCGATCGGGTGGTGGTGATCGGGATGGGCGGATCGGCGATCGCTGCCTCGTTGTTCGCAGCGCTGGCCGCGCCGGACTGCCCTCATCCGATTAGCGTGGTGCGCGATGACGATCTCCCCGCCTACGCCAACGGATCGAAGACGCTGGTGATCGCCCTGTCTTATTCAGGCAACACCGAGGAGGTATTGTCGGCCTTTAAGCAGGCACGCACACGCGGCTGCCAACTGTTCGTCGTGACGGGCGGTGGTCAACTGGCGGAGCGCACACAAGCGATCGGCGCCCCGCTGGTCGGCATTCAGTATTCAGTGCTGCGCCAGTCGGCGTTGGGCTGGGTGCTGGCTCCGCTGCTCAACCTCGCGTCGCGGTTACACTGGACGCATGACTTCACAGCCGATCTGGATGAAGCGCTTAAAGTGTTCCATGACTGGACGCCTGACCTGGATGTCGATGTGCCGGTGATGAAAAATCTCGCCAAGCGAGAGGCCGGACAACTGATGGGACGCAGTGTCGTGGTATTTGGCGCGGGTTATTTTGCAGAGGTGGCGCGACGCTGGAAGGAACAGATCAATGAAAGCGCCAAGGCCTGGGCGGCGATCGAAACGCTGCCGGACGCCGATCACAATTCGCTGGCAGGGCTTGAATGGCCCGATGGGTTCACCTCCAAAGTGATGGCGTTGTTTCTGACGGGGCCGAGCGATCAGCCACGCCATGCGCAGCGCATTCAATTGACCAAGCAGGCGTACATGCTGGCCGGTTGTAATACGGACTTCGTCAGAGCCCGGGGCGTGAGTCCGCTGGCGCAAACGATGTCGCTGGTGTTGCTAGGCGATTTCATCGGCTATTATCTGGCGTTGTTGTACGGCGCAGAGCCGACGCGGGTGCAGGCGGTCGCGGAGTTCAAGGCCGTGTTGGTCGAGAACTAAAGCGGCAGGGGAGCCGCTTCTGCTATCGACCACTTTCACGCGTCAATCATCACTCATCATTTGAGGTCTAAACCATGACTGATTCTTCGCCCTTGCAACGCAAACTGCACAACTGGCAAATGTTATTACTCGATCTGACGCGCGCCAATCGGTTGTTGTATTTCAAAACGGAGCGGGGCAGCTCGGTGCCGATTACGTCGCCCGCCTCGACGGACTTGTTTCAGCTCTTGGTGACGCAAGGCAAGAAACTCACTTTTCCGACTGCGGATGAGAAGGTCGTATTTGAAGAAGAGTCAGACGAAGCGCCACAGCCGACCGTTGCAGCGCCACTGACGTCCGAAGCTGCTCAAACAACCGGAGTCGAGGCTTCAGCCGGAGTGGATGGCAGGTCCCCGGCTGCGCCCAGCGGCCCGCCGCCGCATTACGACGGGAACGGGCAAGCCTCGACTCCTGAGTACAACGCGTTGAACGATCCTGTTATTCAGCCCATTGAGCTGACTCCCAAACCCCGCAACAACACACTGGCCTCAGCGTTGAGTGAAGCACGTCTAACCCGGGCGTTGTACAACCTGCGCACTCGCGCGCGATCAGCCGCCGAAGAGCAAGGCGTCAATGTGCTATTCGTTGCGTTCGGACTGCTGCACTGGATCGATTTCGAGACGAAAGAGGAAGCCCAGTCGCCGGTGGTGTTAGTGCCCGTGAAGTTGGAGAAAGTACGCGGTCGCGACGCTTACTCGCTCGAGCTGTTGGAAGACGATCTGCTGTTGAATCCCACACTCACTTATAAACTGACCACGGACTTCAATTTGCAGTTGCCGGACTTGCCGGAAGCGATCGAAGAGAGCGGCCTGGTGGCTTACTTCGATCAGCTGCGCGGATTGATCGATAAGCGATCGGGGTGGAGGCTGACCGACGAGGCCATCCTCGGCGTGTTCTCGTTTCAGAAGATCAATCTGTATCAAGACCTGGCCGAGCATCAAGACTTGTTTATCGCACATCCCATCATCGCTGCGTTGGGAGGCGGTGCGCCGCTGCCCCCTCCGCCGCCAACGATTCTCGCGCCGGAACTGGACGCGCGGGTGCCGCCGTCGAACTCCTATCAGGTGGTCGATGCGGATGCCAGCCAGCAAGAAGCGATTGAGGCCGCCAAAGCCGGCGCGAGTTTTGTGCTGCAAGGCCCGCCGGGCACCGGCAAGAGCCAGACGATTACGAACATCATTGCCGAGAGTCTGGCGGCCGGCAAGCACGTGTTGTTTGTCAGCCAGAAGATGGCGGCGTTGGAAGTGGTGCAGCACCGTTTGAATCAGGCGGGTCTGGGTGGTTTCTGCTTGCAGCTGCACAGCCACAAACGCGATAAGCGTGAAGTGGTGCAAGAACTGATCGATTCACTCGATGCGCCGGACGTGCAGCTCAAGCCCGACACTCAAACCGCCCTGCTGGAATTGGAAGACACCCGGCGCAAGTTGAATGCGTATGTGACGGCACTGCATGAACCGCGTTTTGCGCTGCATCAGCCGGTGTTTCGCGCGTATGGTGAAATGGCGCGCCTGCACAATACACCCACAGTGCGCTTCGAGGTTGGCGACGTGACGAGCGTCGCTGCGCCGCTCTTTTCTCGGCGGATGCAGCTGCTCGATCAATTCGAGGCGCTGCCGGACCTCATCGATCGCTTCCAGCAGCATCCGTGGCGGGGGGTGGCCATCCGATCGGTGAGCTTTGCCCAGCGCGATCAATTGACGCAGGCGCTCGCTGAGTTGATCGACCTGTTGCCGCAGTATGCCGATCGCTTGAAGTCGTTGGCGGCGCTGTGCGTTCTGCGTGCGCCGAACAGCCTAAGTGAAGCGGCGGCCCTGCTGGATCTCTTGAAGGACAACGAGCCGCGGTTGTTCACACTCGATCTGGATGGGCTGGAGCAGCGCTTCGCGCAGGACTATCGCAGCATCCTGCGCGCGGTGAAGGGCAGCTATCGATCCGAGTTGAAAGAGTTGGACGAAATCAATCGGCCCGACGACAAGCTGGATTACGACGAAGCGGTAGAACTGCTGAAGCAAGCACGCATGATAAAACAACTGTTGGCCGGTGAGGCGGCGCATCCTTCGACTCCGCCGCTGCGCGGCTCTGCTCACGCCCTATCTGCGGAGCAGGGGCGCGCTGGGCGGGACGATCGGGTGGCCGATGTCCGATCGTTTGTAGCGGAGACGTTGGCCGTGCGCGAGCGGATCGATCGCGCGGTGAGCGTCTTGAAAGACGTGTACGGCAGCGACGGGCCATTGATCAATCAGAAACCCTATGATCAGGCGGAGTTCGCGGTGTGGTCGGATTGGTTGACCCTGCGCCAACAGAGTCTTAATCAGCTGGAACCTTACACCGCGCTGCTGCGCCTGAGCGATGAAGGCAGCACGCTGGGCCTGGGCAGTTTTGGCAAAGCGGCTTTAGCGGCGCAATTGCCGGCACAACAGTGGAAGGATGCGTATCAACTGGCGTTCTGGCAAGCGTTTGTCGACGCGGCGGCGCAGACCGACGAAGTGCTGCGCAGCTTCGACAGCCATTCACGTGCGGCATCGATCGATCGTTTCCGCGAACTCGATCGGCAGCAGTTGATTTTGAATCGCGCGCGCATTCAGGCGTTGCTGACGGATCAACGCCCCGCGCACACCTGGATCAATGCCACCACGGCCGAGACGGCGATCTTGCGGCGCGAAGGCGCGAAGAAGCGGCGGCTAAAACCGCTGCGCAAGTTGTTGGCCGAAATCCCGCGCTTGATTACGGACTTGAAGCCCTGCTTGATGATGTCGCCCAGCAGCGTCGCCACGTTGATCGATCCAGAGGTGTTCAAGTTCGATGTCGTGATCTTTGACGAGGCATCCCAGATTACGCCGGAAGAGGCAGCGGGAACCATCATGCGCGGGACGCAGGCGGTGATCGCGGGCGACACCAAGCAACTGCCGCCCACGCGTTTCTTCAGCGTCATTGACAGCGACGATGAAGACTCGGCGTCCGAAGAAGATGGCAACATGTTTGAAAGCATCCTCGACGAAAGCAGCGGGCTGAATTTGCCGCAGAAGATGCTGCGTTGGCACTATCGCAGCCGCGACGAAGAACTAATCGCGTTCTCCAATCATCACTTTTACGGCGATCGCTTGTTCACGTTTCCCAACGTGCAAGAGAACGGTCAGGGTATTGGCGTCGAGTTCGTACACGTGCCGGAGGGCGTGTATCGACGCGGGCGCGCACAGCGGCGGAATGAGGTTGAGGCCAGGCGTGTGGTCGATTTGATCTTCGAGCATGCGGAGCAAGCGCCGCAGCAAACGCTGGGGGTCATCACGTTTAGCTACGCGCAGCGTGACGCCGTCATCGCCGAGTGGGAGAAACGCCGTCGTGAACAGCCGCAGTTCGAGGCGTTCTTTGACGAAAACGCGCCGGAGCCGTTCTTCATCAAGAATCTGGAAATGGTGCAGGGCGACGAACGCGATGTGATCTTTTTCAGCGTGGGCTATGGCAAGGACGAAGCCGGCAAAGTGCTGCTGAACTTCGGCCCGTTGAATCAAGACGGCGGCGAGCGCCGCTTGAACGTGGCCGTCACCCGCGCGCGCACCAACGTGAAGCTGGTCAGTTCGATCATGCCGGAAGATATCGATCTGACGCGCACGCAAAGCCAGGGCGCGAAGTTGCTGCGTGAGTACATGTTCTATGCGCGGGACGGGGTTGGGTCATTGCGACCCCGACAAGACGCGGGGCAGGTGAGCGCACTACGCGACGAAGCAATCCCTGGCACATCCGTATCGGACTCGAGGCTTCAGCCGGTGTCTTCTCGTGCCAGTGATCCGGCTACGCCCAGCGGCCCGCCGCATCGCAGCGGATACGGGCAAGCCTCGATTCCATTGCGCTCTGAGTGGAACGCAGTGGAATCGCCCTTTGAGAATGCGGTGTACGAGGCATTGACGGCGCAGGGCCTGACGCTGCAGCGACAAGTGGGCGTGTCGAGTTATCGCATCGACCTCGGCGTGGTCGATCCCCAACAGGCCGGCCATTACTTGCTGGGCATCGAATGTGATGGCGCGATGTATCACTCGGCCCCGACGGCGCGCGAACGCGATCGCCTGCGGCAGCAGGTGCTGGAACAACTCGGCTGGAAGATGCACCGCATCTGGTCGCACGATTGGATTGCCAATCCATCCGCAGAGATCGAGAAAGTCATGGCGCGGTTGAATGAAGCGCCGCCACCGGCACCTGCGCAAACGCTCGAAACCCGCGGAGACGCGGGCGTGTCTGTGGCAGACGTCGTCGTGCAGCAAGCGCCGCCAACCGCAGAGACTTTTCTTGCGCCTGCGGAGACACCGGACGAAGTGAAGAGTCTGCCGACATACGTGTGGCCTTATCTCTATGCCAAACTTCCACAACATTCTGGTTCGTTGAATACCGCCGTGCCGCACGATCTGGTCGACGATGTGATCAAGGTGGTCGGCACCGAGGGGCCGGTACACGTCGATCTGGTCTATGCGCGCATCGGAGCGGCGTGGAAGGTGTCGCGCCTGACGGCCAACGTCAAGCAGTTGATCAATACGGCGATTGGGATCGCCGCACACGATCAACGCCTCGAGCAGCGCGGGGACTTCGTGTGGCCGATCGGGTTGGCGACGCCCATCGTGCGCGCGCCGAAGGAGGGGGATGAGGTCCGCTCGATCGATCACATCGCGCCCGAAGAGATCGCCGCAGCGGCGTTCCTGTGCGTGCAGGAAGCGCGCAGCCTGACCGAAGCCGATCTGATTCGAGAGACGGCGAAGCTGTTAGGCTATGCGCGTGTGACCAAGAAGATCGACGAAGCGGTGACGGGGGCGATCGGGGCGTTGAAGGCCAGCGGGCGCATCGGCGAGGAAGGCGGGCTGGTGCGCGTGACGTGAAGGCGTGGTGTGAAGATTCACTCAGTGCCACCCAGCCGGCGCCCATAGACCTGGCAGGTTTTCGTTGATAATCAGGCATACCAAGATGATCGATCGGATCGATGATCTGGCTAAGCTTTCTTGAAGATCGAAACCTGCCAGGTCTGACGTGTTTGGCGCTTGCCCAGCGGGGCAACTTGTTGTATGCTGATGGCAACGATGTTGGAATTCGTGTAGACGAATCGGGATAATTAGTAGTTGGGCGGCTTCTCGTTCAGTATGGCAGGCATGTTGTACACAATTGATCTCAATGACAACGATGGTAACTGCTCACTGGTTCAAGAAACATCGTATTCAGTTAAAATTACTTAGAGCATCTCCCTATGTTTGGTTCTTCGCGTTATTTCTTTTTGAAGTGATCATTCTCCGTTCGCTTGTTTGGCTACAAGAACGGGCAACCATTGACCAATTCAACCAACTTCCTCAAATACCCGGGGCCCAGCGTCTTGAATATGATACCTTGCTGAAAGAGGACTTTTTCAATGTGACCGGAAGTTATGCCACTAACAAGAATCTCAAGGAAACCCTTGCGTACTTTAATGCGCAGTTCTCTCAATTGGGGTGGCAATTTGGAGGTGACGATTACTACTATTCGGAAACGGACACGTACTATTGTAAAGGCGATTACACTGTCTCAATCTCCTTCTCCAACGTAGCCGTTCGTCCATGGAACTATGCGATTAATCTATATTGGGGAAACTCGAATCATTGCCAGACAACGAGAGGTGGAGCACGTGTTCTACTTGCATCGGTTCCGCTGTTATTTCTATTAGGTGGTACGATCTCTTGGGCAATCTACG
>PMCF01000404.1 GCA_003154115.1 Anaerolineae bacterium | reverse complement strand
CGCGTGGAAGTCATCAAGGGGATTGATGTTGAAGCGGGTACCATGACGGTGGAGTTGTTGCCGGGGTTGTAGATCGTTGAATGAAGCATTCTCATGACCAACACACCCGGCGCAGAGATTGATTGGCAAGAAGAGAGTAGAAGGTTCAACGGAGTCGCGAATCTCTATGATGCCTGCCGTCCCGCTTATCCTGAAGAGCTGATTGACGCTCTGATCTCAATGACGGGCATCCAGACTGATAGTAGAATTCTGGAGATCGGAAGTGGAACCGGGAAAGCCACCTTGCAGTTTGCCCGGCGCGGCTTTTCGATCCTGTGCATTGAACCGGGGCAGAACCTTGTCTCTGTTGCCGCTCAGACTCTCAAGAGTTACCCGCGAGTCGAATTCGAGGCGATCGCCTTTGAGCAGTGGCACGAACATCCGGGTGCGTTTGATCTGGTGATGTCCGCGCAGGCTTTTCACTGGATTCCAAAAGCGATCGGCTATGCCAAGGCAGCGTGGGCGCTTAAAGAGACGGGACAGCTGGCCTTGTTTTGGAATATGTATCCCGATCCGACGGATGCGATCTTCTCGGACTTGCATAGAGTTTACGAAGAACATGCGCCTGAGTTGTCTATCAGATTGAGTTCTTGCGAAGAACTCATCAAGCAACGCGAAGCGGATATTAAGGAGAGCGGCCTCTTCAGGCATGCCAGAGTCACAAGGTTTCCATGGTCGGTCAAATACGATGCGTTGCAGTATGTAGGGCTACTGGGCACGTATTCGGATCATCTACGCCTTTCTGAAGAGAGACGAAAAAGGCTGTATGAAGGTGTGATTGAGGTCATCGCCCGGCACGGCGGATTCATCGAGAGGCCCTATCTGGCCGTTTTGTATGTCGCTCAAGTGCGGCGTAACCTTTTGACCGAACACGCGATTTGATCGGCAGATGGAACCTCTCAGGTTCTCCGCTTGACGATTTCAATCGTTTCCTTTATGGTCGCGCCCGCCCAGGGTCGCCCCCGACTCCTCAGTGGGGAGTCGGACACACCCTGTCCTACGCTCCACAGAGCGTGGGGGTGCGCGGGGCGGGGCGTGTATGAGGTTGAGTTATGCATGACGTGCGTTACTGGGTCGGTTTCAATCGCGTTTATGGCGTAGGCCCGGCGAAATTTCGTGCGCTGATCGATCACTTTGGCGATCTGGAAACGGCGTGGCAGGCCGCGCCACCTGAATTGAAGGCCGCCGGGTTGGATCGAAAATCGATCGAGAACCTGCTGAATACCCGCGCGAAGATCGATCTGGACCAGGAAATCGATCGGGTTGATAAAGCGGGCGCGCGGACTGTGATCTGGGATGACGCCGATTATCCGCCGCTGTTGAAATCGCTGCCCGACGCGCCGCCCGTGTTATACGTCAAGGGGCAATTGAACACGGCGGATCGCGAATGGACGGTGGCGATTGTCGGAACGCGGCGCGCCACAGCCTACGGACGGCAAGTAACGGAAATGCTGGCGACCGATCTGGTTCACAACGGAATCACGATCGTCAGCGGGTTGGCGCGCGGTATCGACGGGTACGCACATGAAGCAGCGTTGAGAGCGGGCGGGCGCACGTTGGGTGTGCTGGCCTGCGGGATCGATCAAGTGTATCCACCGGAGCACGCGAAGTTGGCCGCGCGCATAGTCGAGCAAGGCGCATTGCTCACCGAAGCGCCCTGCGGATCGCCGCCCGAAGGCGGCAACTTCCCGGCGCGCAATCGCATCATCAGCGGCCTGTCGTTGGGAACGATCGTAGTGGAAGCGGCTGAGACCAGCGGGGCGCTCATCACTTCCGATCGCGCGTTGGAGCAGGGGCGCGAGGTGTTTGCGGTGCCGGGCAGTATTTTTGCGAAGTCGAGCCTGGGCACGCATCGCCTGTTAAAAGAAGGCGCAACGCTGGTGACTTCGGCACAGGATGTGCTGGAAGCGCTGAACTTGAAGATGGTCGCGGCGCACTCGGAAGCGCGCGCAGTGATTCCCGAAGATCCGACCGAGGCGAAGTTGTTCGTGCTGTTGTCCAACGAGCCGACGCACATCGATTACCTTGTGCGCGAGTGCGGCTTGCCGGTGGCGCAGGTGAGCAGCACCCTGGCGCTGATGGAGTTGAAGGGAATGATCCGCCAGATTGCCGGGATGCAGTATGTGGTGGCCCGTGAAACGGGAGCGCGGGAAGCACGCGTGGATTATACGGTGGAGTGAAAAGTGAAGAGCGAAGTCACTTATCACTCATCACTCTTCACTTCATACCAAAGGCGATTTACGAAAGTTATACTCATGTCCAATCATTTCTATGCACTCATCATGGCCGGCGGGGTAGGCTCGCGGTTGTGGCCGCTGTCACGGCAGAAGTCGCCGAAGCAGGTGCTGCCGCTGGTCGGCGATCGTTCGATGTTTCAGGGCGCGGTCGATCGTTTGCAGCCGCTACTGCTGCCCGAGGATGTGTACGTCGTCGTGGGTGAAGAGCAGGTGGAGTTGCTAAAGGCCGAAGGGACGGGCATCCCCGATCGGAATTTTGTGATCGAACCGGCCGGGCGCGGCACGGCCCCGGCGATTGCGTTGAGCGCGATCACGCTGCGTAAGCACGATCCCGAGGCGATCATGGCCGTGCTCACCGCTGATCATTTCATCGGCGACGCCGAAGGCTTCCGCGACGTGTTGCAGGCGGCGCGAGAAATCGCCGTACAGGGCCAGCTGGTGACGCTGGGCATCACGCCGAGTTCGCCGTCGACGGGCTATGGCTACATCGAGCGGGGGCACCATTTGACGAATGCCAATGGGTATGCGGCTTACCAAGTGGTGGCATTCCGCGAGAAGCCCGATCTGGTGACGGCCAAACATTTTGCGGTGAGCGGCAGGCATAGCTGGAACAGCGGCATGTTTGTGTGGAAAGTGTCGCGCTTTCTCAAAGAGCTGTCGCGCACGATGCCGGAATTCTATCAACAGCTCATGGAAATTGAGGCGGCGCTGGGTACGCCCGCTTTCGACCGCGTGTTGCATGAGGTGTGGCAAACCGTGAAGTCGCAGACCGTCGATTTCGGCGTCATGGAAAAGGCCCATGATGTGGCGGTGATTCCGGCCGAGTTCGGGTGGAACGACATCGGTTCGTGGGCGACGCTGCTGGAGATTCTGGACAACGACGCACAGGGCAACGTGATTCGTCGCGCCGAACACCTCGGCGTGGATACCAGCAATACGCTGGTCTTCGGGCACGATCGGCTGGTGGCGACGATCGGGCTGCACGATATGATCGTCATCGATACGGGCGACGCGATCCTGGTGTGTCCCAAGGATCGGGCGCAGGATGTGAAGCAGGTTGTCGATCAGTTGAAGCAGACCGGCAAACAGCAATACTTGTAGCGTGATGCGTGTGGCGTAGTGCGTATCGCGTAATGAATGGTGATTAATGGAAGCGTATTGTGTGAAGTGCAAAACCAAACGAGAGATGAACGAGGCCAGGGCCGAGTTCACGAAGGCGGGCACGCCGGCGACACGTGGCAAGTGCCCGATATGCGGAACGACGATGTACAAGATGGGCGCGACGCCCGCGCACGAAGGTTTACCCAAGCCGGAAGTGACGGCGCGTGAGACGCGCGCGCCGCGCAAATCGTCCAAGAAGAACGGCAAGAAAAATGACGGACCGCGCGTCGGTAAGTTGGTGATTGTCGAATCGCCGACGAAGGCGCGCACCGTGGGCCGTTTCCTCGGCAAAGGGTACACCGTCAAAGCGTCGGTGGGCCACGTGCGCGATCTGCTGCGCTCGACTTTGTCGGTGGATGTGGAACATGATTTCACGCCGAAGTATCGTGTGCCGAATGAAAAGAAGGAAGTGGTCAAGGAACTCACTGCGTTGGCCAAGCGGGCGGATTCGATCTATCTGGCAACCGACCCCGACCGCGAAGGCGAGGCGATCGCCTGGCATCTGATGGAATCCGCCGGGATCGATCCGGCGCGCACGCACCGCGTGGTCTTTCACGAAATCACGCAGGAAGCGATCGGCGAAGCCTTTGCCCAGCCGCGCGATATCGACATGCAGCTGGTCAACGCGCAGCAGGCGCGCCGCATTCTCGATCGGCTGGTGGGCTACGAACTCAGCCCGTTATTGTGGCGGAAGATCCGGGGGCGCTTGAGTGCCGGTCGGGTGCAGAGTGTGGCGTTGCGCTTGATCATCGAACGCGAGCGCGAGGTGCTGGCGTTCGTGCCGGTCGAGTACTGGTCGATTCATGCCGAACTGTCAAAGCACACGAAGCATCATCCCAAGCGATCGACCTTTATGGCGAAGCTGATCAAGATCAAAGGCGTCGAGGTCGATCTGAAGAATGAAACCGATACGCAGACGATTGTCGCGGAACTGGAGCAGTCGGCGTATCAAGTGGCGAATGTGAAGACGGGCGAGCGCCGCCGCAGGCCGAGTCCGCCGTTCACGACGAGCACGCTGCAACAGGAATCGAGCCGCAAGTTGGGTTATGCGGCGCGGCGCACGATGGGGCTGGCGCAGGGCCTGTATGAAGGCAAGCCGGTCGGTGAAGAAGGATCGGTCGGGTTGATCACGTACATGCGGACCGACTCGACCAATGTGGCGGAATCGGCGCAGAAGGAAGCACGTGAGTTCATCCGCGATCGCTTTGGCGCGGAGTTCCTGCCCGATGAGCCGCCACTCTACAAGACGAAATCCAAGAATGCGCAAGAGGCGCACGAAGCGATCCGCCCCACGTCGGTGCGGCGCACGCCGGAATCGATCAAGGAATATCTGGAACCGGCGGAATTCAAGTTGTACGATTTGATCTGGAAGCGCTTCGTCGCATCACAGATGAATCCGGCAATCTTCGACACGGTGTCGGTGGATATTGCGGCGGGAGACGCGCGCACGATCGAGCAGTTGATCCCGCAGAATGGAACGGCGGTGTATCCGTATCTGTTCCGCTCGACAGGCTCGACCATGAAATTCGCCGGTTATCTGGCGGTGTATGAGGAAGCGCAAGAAGAAGACGCGAAGAGCGAGGAAAACGTGCGCGTGCCGCCGTTGAGCGCGCAAGAATTGCTGGACTTGATCAAACTGCTGCCCGAGCAGCACTTCACCGAACCGCCGCCGCGTTTCACGGAGGCGTCGCTGGTGAAGGCGCTGGAAGAATACGGCATCGGACGGCCGAGCACGTATGCCTCGATTCTGAGCGTGATCGATAAGCGCGGCTACGTCGAGAAGATGGAGAAGCGGCTGCATCCGACCGAGATCGGGTTCGCCGTGAACGATCTGCTGGTAGAATATTTCGGCGATGTGGTGGATGTGAATTTCACGGCGCGCATGGAAGAAGAACTCGACGAGATCGCCGACGGCAACAAAGAATGGGTGCCGGTGATCCGCGAGTTTTACGAGCCATTCCAGAAGGATATTGAACACGCCGACGCCAACATCGAGAAGGTGGACATGGTGGAGCAGTTCGGCGAGCCATGCCCAACGTGCGGCAAGCCGTTACTGATCCGCTATGGGCGTTACGGCAAATTCATTGGATGCAGCGATTTCCCGAACTGCCGCTACACTGCGCCGTTTCTGGTGAAGATCGGGGTGAAGTGTCCGCAGTGCGGCACGGGCGACATCGTGGAAAAGAAGACGAAGCGCCGGCGCATTTTCTATGGCTGCTCGAATTACAAGAACGGCGATCCAGAGTCATGCGACTTCACGAGTTGGAACCGGCCAATTCCACAGCCGTGCCCCAATTGTGGCGGACTGCTGACGCTGAAGGGCAAGGACGCGGCCAAGTGTATCAAGTGCGAGAACGAATATTCCATGAGCGATTTGCCAGAGGCGCAGTTGGTGGCAGAGTAGAGTGATCCACGAATCTCACGAATCCCCACGAAGGGTTCGTGAGATTTTTGTATAAGCAGGAGCAGATTCTATGACATTCCCAGTGCATATGAAGATGCAAATGCTGACCAGCCTTGTGGCGCAGTCTTATTTCTTTGCCCGCAGCATAATTCGCTATGCCCGTGCCGATGGTGTTACAGAAGAAACCCTTGCTTACTCTGATCGTCTTGTGACCGAGTTAACGATCATACTTGAGTATGGCCGGGTAAAATGGAAAAATCCTCCAACTTCGGAGGAAGAGGCGCGGATTGAGGAACTAGAGTATGAAGAACTACTTGCAGAGATTAGCGTGTTGAGCAGGCGGCTTTGGGATGAGGTTAGCGTCATTGAGCGTCTGCCTGATCTGCCTCATAAGGTGGGAATCACCGATGCCGCTCGATCACTCAGAAGTCTTTTGCCTGAATTTTCAACGTTACCCCAATGACTGTCAAATCGTGTTGATTCGTGTAAATCTGTGGAGAGAATACTATGACTCAAACCCAACATCGCCTTACTGAAGTACGTCGTTTATTGGAAGAAAAGAAGCTGGCAGCGTTACTGATCATGCAGCCGGAGAATCGACGGTATCTGTCGGGGTTTACGGGCAGCGCCGGGATGCTGCTCATCACGCCCACGCGCAGCTTCCTCTCGACGGACTTTCGTTACTGGGAGCAGGGCGCGCAGCAAGCGCCGGACTTTACGGTGTATCAGGCCAAAGGCGGCCTGAAGGATTATCTGCCCGGCCTCCTCGCGGCCGCGGGCAATCCGCCGCGCATCGGCTTTGAGAACAACACCGTCACCGTGGGGCAATACGAGGAGATGCAAAAAGCCGCACCGGGTGTGGAGTGGAGCGGCGTCGACGGCTTGATCGAAAACGTGCGCGCGGTGAAAGACGCCGCTGAGTTGGCGCTGACCCAGAAGACGATCGATCTGGCGGAAGATGGCCTGCGCTATTTGCTCTCGATCATGAAGCCGGGTATGACTGAGAAGCAGGTCGCGTGGGAATTGGAAGTTTACCTGCGGACACACGGCGCGGATGCGTTGAGTTTCGACACGATCGTCGCGTCGGGGCCGAACGCCGCACTGCCCCATTATCATCCGGGCGAACGGGTGATTCAGGTCAGCGAGCCGATCACCATCGATTGGGGCGCGGCGATGGACGGCTACCGATCGGACCTCACCCGCACGATCGTCCTCGGCGAGCCCGACGCGAAGTTCCGCGAGGTCTACAACCTGGTGAAACGCGGTCAGGCGGCGGCGGTGGCTGCCGTCCGCGCCGGGGCCACCGGCAAGGACCTCGACGCCCTCGCCCGCCAGATCATCACCGAGGGCGGCTACGGCCCCGAGTTCGCCCACGGCCTAGGTCACGGCGTCGGCCTCGAAGTCCACGA
>PMCF01000102.1 GCA_003154115.1 Anaerolineae bacterium | reverse complement strand
TGGCACGCCATGCAGACCGATGGCCGTTACTTGCTGGTGACCAATGACGGGTCGCTCACGCCCCAGCGCATGTTCGAATTGTATCGCGCCAAAGATGGCGTCGAGAAATATTTTGGCTGTAATGGGGCTACGGGTTGTGAGAGCGCACAACGCTCCTTCTTGTACATCCTGTGTCACCCCAAAGCCGGGCGGATGATCTACGCCAGATTTAGATCAGAGGACTTGATTTCAAGTGGCCCCGCTAGGATGTTTTTGCAGCGCGAGCTATTGCGTTCTCGTCTCACTAACATGCAGCGCCAGAATGAGCGTGACGACCATCGACTCGGCAGCATGCGCGACGGCCTCGTGATCCCATAGCATCGCGCGTACTTCGCCCTCCAGCAGTTCAACACCTGCGACAATCCTTTCGTTAAATTCCTCGCAAGGGTGGTGTCTGTGTGCGTTTCGTCGAAGCCGGAAGAGCCAAAGTTACGATACTTGCCAAACTGCAACACACTTGTAACCGTTGATAGTTTGGGCTAGGGCTAAAATAAGCGTATAATATTTTTGTCCACGAACTACTGGGAGGCCAGCCATGCCGCAAATTATCCTCATCGAAAAATCGACCGTGATTCAGGCAACTCCGGTCCGCTTGTACAAAGCCCTCACGGACGCGAAGCAGCTGTCGCGCTGGCTGGCCGATCAGGTGGAGTCCGATCCCTACGAGGGCGGACAGGTGGTGGTTCACTATGACGACCACGAAAAGCGCGGCGAGTATCGGCGCTTGATTCGCGGCGTTGAAGTGGGCATCCGCTGGACGCAGTTTGACGAACCCGTGCCGATAGACCTCACCGGTTTCAGGCTCGACAAAGTAGCCCAGGGCACGCGCGTGCGTGTCATCGATTTTGCCATGCCGGAAGACGCTGCAGAGCTGCACACCTTGTGGACGCAGCGCTTGAAACGGCTGAAGAAGCTGTATGCCGCCCAAGCTGTTCCGTCGAAAAAATCTCCAGCTAAGCGTAAGCCCGCCGCCAAAGCCACGGTGGCTGCCCGCAAACCTGTCACCCGAAAAACCAAAACGAAGTAAAATTACCTTGCAGCACACAATCAAAGCCGAGTCAACGTAGACGCGAGTGGCGACACTCGCGCTACGATTTTGATTGGACATTGATCATTGTTAATTGATCATTGCGAATTGCTATGACAGTCATCGACGACATTAAAGACCGCATCGACATCATCGACGTGGTGTCGGAGACGGTGAAGCTCAAGAAGAGCGGACGCACCTACACCGGCTTCTGCCCCTTCCACGCTAACACGCGCACCCCGTCGTTTGTGGTGTGGCCGGAGAGCGGCACGTGGAAGTGCTTCGGCGCATGCAACACCGGCGGCGATGTCTTCACCTACCTGATGAAGCGCGACGGGCTGGAGTTCAAAGAGGCGCTGCATGAGTTGGGCCGCCGCGCCGGGATTGAGATCGTCGAAGAGCATAAGCCGGAAGCCGAGATTGAAGATCAACATCTCGCTCGCCTGCGGGAAGCGGTGTCTGCGGCTGCGCAGTGGTTCAACCATTTGCTCAACCACAATCCGCAAGCGCACCTCGCACGCGAGCATCTGGCGAAACGCGGCATCACGGCGCAGACTATCGAGACATTCCAACTAGGCTATGCGCTGGAAAGTTGGGATGCCCTGCACAACCAACTTTTGCAGAAAGGCTTCTCCAACGAAGAGCTGATCGATGCGGGATTGATCGTGCAGCGCGAAGACGAGCGCACCGGCGCGCTGCGCACGTTCGATCGCTTTCGGAATCGTGTGATGATTCCCATCCACGACGGCAAAGGCCGCCCGATCGGCTTTGGGGCGCGCGCCCTGAAAGAGGGCGATGAACCAAAGTATCTCAACTCGCCGCAGACGGCGTTGTTCGACAAGGGCCGCACCTTGTTTGCATTGCACGCCGCCCGGCAAGCGATTCGCGATCAAAAGGTGGCGGTGATCGTCGAAGGCTACATGGACGCGCTGGCGGCGCATCAACACGGCTTCCACAACGTCGTCGCCTCGCTGGGCACGGCCTTGACCGAGCATCAATTCAAGCAATTGCAGAAACTCGCGCCGAAAATCGTACTGGCGCTCGATCCGGATGTAGCAGGCATCAATGCCATGCTGCGCGGGCTGGACGTGGCGCGCGAAACGCTCGATCGCGAAGCGTCGCCGATCTTCAATCCACGCGGACTGATCAGTTTCGCGAGTAAGCTGCAGATTGACATTCGCGTGCTTACCGTGCCCGGTGGCAAAGATCCCGACGAGTTGATGGAAGAGGATCCGAATTTGTGGCGCACGCTCGTGGAGAATGCGCCGCCTGTGGTGCCATTTGTGATCGACGCGTTGAGCGCGGGCCGTAATTTGAATGATCCGCGCGAGAAGGCGAAGTTATCGAAAGAGGTGCTGCCGATCATTCGGGATGTGGCCGATCCGGTGGAGCAGGCCGTCTACATGCAGCAGTTGGCGCGCCGCTTGCAAGTGGAAGAGCGCGCGATGTTCGATCAGATGCGCGTGGTTAATGCCCCGCTGCCGCGAGCGCCGCAGCGCACGCGGCAGCGGGCTGCGCCCGTGCCAGAATTGCCAAAGCGTGATACAACTGATCTGGAATTCTACTGCCTGTCGCTGCTGCTGCGTCATCCGCACGTTTTGAACGCCATTGACGAGCTGCTCGATCGGGCCGAGCTGCCCCCGCTGCAGGTGGACGATTTCGAGCAGCTGGTCAATCGAGAAGTGTTCCGCGCGCTGCATGCTGCCGTGATCAACGATCCGGCGCCGACCTGGGAAGAGGTTCGAGCGGAATTGGATGAAACGCTGCATCCGCAGCTCGCCGCCTTGTACGAAGAAACAAACGAACGTCCACCGATCGATCGCGGCATCAGCCTCGAAAGCGGCGCCCAAAAGGCGGGCCTGCAGCTGCGCGAAAAACGCCTGCGCCGTGAAGGGCAGCAGCTGCGGGCGTTGTTGCAGGATACGCCGCCCGATCCGGAGACGCTGGAAGCCCTGCTGCAAGTCGGCCGCGAAAATGCGGCGGCGTTGCTGCGGTTGCAACAAATCTTGACTGCGCGTACAATAGCCCGCACCACTGATCCGTGGGGCCGCAGTTGATGTGCATCAACCAGACCTTAAACGGTGAAGAATGACTCTGACGCCCAACACTATCAATCCACCAGACGACGAATTGAACAACGACGAACTCGGCGACGAGCTGGAAATCGAAGAAGTCGAAGAAAACCTCGATGAGCTCGGTGAACAGATCGACGAGGCAGAGGCGTTGCTCGTCGACGAGCCGGATTTGGCCGAACTCGAAGAGATCGAAGAGGAGAGCGACGACGATGACGCCATCGATATCGCGGCCGATCTGGGCGACGATCCGGTACGGATGTATCTCAAAGAGATCGGTCAGGTGCGCCTGCTGGAATCGCAGCAGGAAATCTGGCTAGCCATTCAGATGAGCGCGTCGGGTTATCTGGAACAAATGCGCGAGCAGTTGAAAGAGGCGCACGAGCACAAGAAGACGCCCCACCCCGACGAGCTGATGCTGGGCGTGTATGAGGACTTATGCGATCAGTGGCCGAACTTCGAACAAGTGGGCCACAAGGCGCACCTGAAGAAAGTGGATCTGCCCGCGCTGGTCAAAGAAGTGCACGCCTTGCGCGCCGGCGCCGACGTGCCCGAGCAGTCGGTGCTGCATCTTCAGCCGGTGGCCAATAACGCGCGCACCGAACGAACCGCCGCCTGGCACGAAGCCATCCGGTGTTTGTACCGTGCGTACATCGCGGCGTATAGTTTACCGGTTGAGGCGCAAGCGTGGCTGAGCGAGCATCTCCACCGAAAAGACGCGCACCTGCCGCAAGCCCGATCGCTGGTCAAGGCGCTGCCGGATGTGCGCCACATCAACATCTCGCTGCAGGAGATCGATGTGCAGGCCATCCGCGCCAAGCAGGCGCTGGTGCGCGCGAATTTGCGCCTGGTCGTGAGTGTGGCCAAGCGCTACATCGGGCGCGGCATCTCCTTCCTCGATCTGATCCAGGAAGGCAACATCGGCTTGCTGCGCGCCGTGGACAAGTTCGATTACACCAAAGGCTATAAATTCAGCACCTACGCCACGTGGTGGATTCGTCAGGCGATCAGCCGCGCCATTGCCGATCAGGCGCGCACCATCCGCNNCCCGTCCACATGGTCGAGACGATCAATCGCCTGCTGCGCGTGCAGCGCAAGTTGATGCAAGAGCTGGGCCGTGAGCCATCGTCGGAAGAGGTGGCGGTCGAGTTGGGGATGCTGGACAAAGAAGATACCCTCGCGATTCAAGCCGCCTGGAACACGAATCAACCGCTCGATCCCAATATCGATCGGCGGATGCGCCGCGCGACCGCGAAAGTGCGCCGCATTGTCCGCGTGAGCCAGGAACCGATGTCGCTGGAGACGCCGGTCGGGCAGGAAGAGTCCAGCTTGTTGGGCGACTTCATCGAAGATGAAAGTGTGCTCGGCCCGGTCGATGCGGCGTCGAATCAGTTGTTGAAAGAACAAGTCCATTCAATTTTGGATTCGTTGTCCGATCGAGAACGGGAAGTGCTGGAGATGCGTTTCGGCTTGCGCGACGGACAAAGCCATACGCTGGAAGAAGTGGGGCAGTTCTTCGGCGTCACGCGCGAACGCATCCGGCAAATTGAAGCCAAAGCACTGCGCAAGTTGCGCCATCCGTATCGCAGCCGCAAACTCAGAGACTATTTGGCAGAGTAACCCATCTGTCATGAGAAACCGGGTTTCTACGTGTCGGTGCGATTCGTTCACTCAAACGTAGAAACCCGGTTTCTATTTGCCTAGGGTATACCGCAAAACTGTTGGGCAGTCTTCGGGTTTCCAGTAGTGCTCCGCGCTGGATGGCTACATCCAGCGCCGCCAACCGCCCGCGGAGCGTGTAGCCACGCGCAGCGGAGCGGGAGCAACTGAAAAGTCACCAACACTTTTGCGTTATACTCATTTGCCCGCTTTTGCTTGACGGTCTGAGGGGCCTTTGGTATAATCTCGCCCGCGAATGCCTATTCCGCAGTAGCTCAATCGGCAGAGCAATCGGCTGTTAACCGATGGGTTCTAGGTTCGAGTCCTAGCTGCGGAGCTCTGAAAAGGGAAGCCCGATGCTTCCCTTTTTTGTTGGGATAAACCGGACGGATATGAGCAACGAAACGATTGATGAAGCCGAGCTGGCCGCACTAGAGGCTGATGACGTTCTCGGCGATGAGGTTACACCCCAAATCCATACAGGCCGCAAGGCCCTTCGGGCTTTACGGCATCGTAATTATCGACTGTTCTTCTTCGGCCAGTTAATCTCCCTCATCGGCACGTGGATGCAAACCACCGCTTTGCCCTTGTTGATCATTAAGCTCGTGCCCCAGAAGCAACAAGGCGTGTGGCTGGGCCTCTACGGGTTCCTGCCTTTGCTCCCGCTTATCCCGCTGGCCCTGGTGGCCGGTTCGCTGGCGGATCGCTTCTCCAAGCGCAACATCCTCGTGCTGACGCAAACAACCATGATGCTGCAAGCATTTGTTTTGGCAGCGCTGACGGCCGCCGGTGCAATTCAGATGTGGCAGATTTTGCTGTTGACGTTTATTGCCGGCGCAGCGCAAGCCATTGATCTGCCCGCCCGCCAGGCGTTCGTCGTCGAGATGGTCGAGGATCCAGAAGATTTGGGCAGTGGCATTGCGTTGAATTCGGCGATCTTTAATCTGGGCCGCGCGTTCGGGCCGGTATTGGCAGGTCTCCTGATCGCTTCGTTGGGGTTCAGTGCGGCGTTTGCCATCAATGGCTTGTCGTTTCTGGCCGTCATCGCTGCCTTGCTGCTGATGCACGTGCCGCCTACTCCTAAACACCTTCAGCAGGCCAAGATGGGCGCTCATCTCAAAGAAGGGTTGAGCTACGTCTGGCACAACTCGACGTTGATGATCTTGATGAGCCTGGTCGCGGTGTCGGCGTTTCTATCCATGCCGTTCATGACGTTGATGCCGATCTTTGCCAGCGATCAGCTGGCAAACAGCGCACAACCGGTCGTGAGTACCGTCTGCAGTTGGATGACCTGCCAGACTCCAGAAGCCGTGACCTACGGACTGCTGTTAGGGATGTTCGGTGCGGGTGCGCTCATCGGTGCGCTGCTGGCTGGCGCTTATAGTGACCGTGGTCGTGGCTGGATGCTGACGATCGGCAACCTCGGATTTCCGTTGGCCTTGTTGATCTTCGCGCTATCCCCATCGTTCTGGTTGTCGATGGTGGTGTTGTTGGGCGTAGGGGTTTTATTCATTCTGCAAAATGCGCTGGCGAACACGCTGGTGCAGCTGGCTTCGCCCGATCGCCTGCGCGGGCGCGTGATGAGCGTGTACTCGTTGGTGTTTCAGGGCATGCAGGGAGCCGGCCGTATGCAAGCCGGGTTGACCGAGACCATGCTGGGGGCGCCCTTGTCCGTCGCCATCGGCGCGTTAGTCTCGCTCAGCTACGGTGTCTTTGTATTCTTCAAGTGGCCGCAGATTCGAAGGATGAAGTGATGAGTGAAAAGTGAAAAGTGAAAAGTGATGAGTGAAGCGCCCCGGCGATCAACATGATTGCTGGGGTGTTTTGTTGTGACAAAGGCAAGTTGCCATATGACGTGACCTCGGTGTATACTGCCTCCATCTTCGCACGGACGGGTACCACATGGCACTCATTTTGCAACTGCGCACCTCGCCGGAAGAAGCGATCACTGCGTTGATCGATGGGCAACCCTTAGCCGTACCCACGCCGCGTCAAGCGCTGCCCGCGCTGGCCGAACTACAGGCCGATCCACTGGAAGTGGGCAAACGGCTGACTCAAGCTCTGGGGGGCGCGGCTCTGCTCGATCGGTTGGAAGCCGATCCCGATCGGTTGCTGCTGATCGACGCCGACGAAGGCGCGCGCTCGATCGCGTGGGAGTATGCCGCCCTGCCCGATCGACAATTGCTGGCGGTACAGTTCGCCGTGCTGCGCCTGGTCGATCGAGCCGCCGCGCCCGCCGCAAGCGGCCCGCTGAATTTTGTGGCGCTGGCCGCCGATCCGCTGGTGGACGCACAGGGCCAGCCGCGCGAGGGCTATCGCCTGCAAGTGGAGAACGAACTGCGCGAGGTGCGCCGCGTGCTGCAAGCCAGCGGCATCGCCTTGCAGGCCCAGCGCGTGCCGCCGGTAAAAGCCGCCTTGAAGCGTGCCCTGCTGCGCGGCCCGGCGATTTTGCACCTGACCTGCCACGGCAATGTGATCAACACCCCCAGCGGCCCGCTGGCGATTTTGCTGCTGGAAGACGCCGACGGCCAGGCCGACCCGCTGCTGGGCAGCGATCTGGTAACAATGCCGCCGCGCGGCGTGCTGCAAGGGGTGCTGTTGAGCGCCTGCCATACCGCGCAAGGGACCCAGGCCGACCTGGCCTATGCGCTGGTGCAGAACGGCGTACCGTTTGCGCTGGGCCTGCAAGGCGCTTTTCCCGATAAATTGAGCGATGATCTGGCCGTGGCGTTTTACGAGACGCTGCTGGCGGGTTGCTCGGTGGCCGAGGCGCTGCGCCAGGCGCGGCACACCCTGTTGATGGCGCACCCGGCCAGCGCCGGGCTGCCCGTAGGTTATGTGGCCCGCGACAGTTGGAAACCCCTGCCGTTGCAGGCCGGTCAACCGCTGGCGGATAGCTTGGGTTTGTCTGGGCAGATTCAATTGACCAGCGAAGTGCAACCGCCGCGCCCGCTGTTGGGCCGTAACCGCGAACTGCACGACCTGGCCCATCTGTACAGCAGCGGGCAGCGCGTGGTGACGGTGAACGGCACGGGCGGCATGGGCAAGACCGCGTTGGCGGCGGCTTTTGCCGAGCGCTTTGCGTGGCGCTGGCCGCAGGGCGTGCGGACCGTGAGCTTTGCCAGCGATGTGGTGAATGCCGCCGCTTTTCGCGCGGCGCTGCTGCGCGCCTTGCGCGGCGAAGGCGCGGCCCAGGCGTTGGCCGCCGCCGACGCCGAAACGCAGCTCACCGCCGTGCTGGCCGCCGCCCGCGAGTGGGACGGCCTGCTGCTGCTGGACAATTACGAGAGCGTGCTGCAAGGCGTTGACGACCACAACCCCGAAGCCGAAGCCGTCCACCGCCTGGTGGCGCAGTTGGCCGAGGGCGGCGCGCGCCTGCTGTTGACCAGCCGCCAGCAGCCCGCCCACCTGCGCGGCGAGGTGCTGTATCCGGGCCGCGATGATCCGCTGGCCGGACTGAAAGAGACCGCCGCCGCCGACCTGTTTGTGGAATTGAGCACGCGCGCCAAAGACCCGGCGCAGACTAAAGACCGCGCCGCCGCCCACCGGAAACTGGCCGTCGAGATTGCCCGCGCCACCGCAGGCCACCCGCTGGCGATTGCGCTGCTGGCCGGCGAATACGACGACAACGACGCCGTGGCCCCCGCCGCCTTTCTGGCCGATTGGCCGGCGGCGCTGGCCGAGGCCGAACGGGCCGGGCTGGCTGGCCACCACCGCACCTTTGGCGCGGCCTTTGCCCGCAGTTACGACCGGTTGACGCCCGAGCGGCAGAGCCAGTTTGGCGCGCTGAGCGTCTTTGGCTTCCCGTTCTTTGCGCAGGGCGCGGCGCTGATCTGGGAACAACCTATTGACGATTTGACGCCCGCCAGAGAGAGCCTGGCCTACTTCACCCACCGTAACCTGCTGGAAGTAGACGTCCGCTATGAAGACCAGACCCCAGCCACCTACCGCTTTCAACCCGCCCTGCGGCAGGAAATTTTTCGCCGCGCTGCGGAGCAGCGCGGCGAAAAAGCGGCACAACCGGCAGGTTATGCCGCCTATGCCTACTGGTTTGTCGACATGGCCTACGGCCAAATAGGCAAAGAGGTGCCCATTGCGCGCCTGTTTGTGAACACCGCCGACGAGCTAGTTGCGCAGACCGAAGCGCAACCTGCCGATCAACAGGCCGCCTATTGCTGGCGACTGGGCTATCTCTTGCAGCAGATTGGCCGCATTCCAGACGCGGAGAAAATTCTGGAACGCGGCGCGGAACAGGCCGCGTCCGTGGGCGACGAAGTTCGACGTGAGCGTATTTTATTCCAGCAGGCGAATCTGTCTGTCTTGCGCGGCGATCTGGAGCGTGGGCTGAAGCAATACGAAGAAGCGGCGCAGTTGGCGCAGCAAGATGAAGAATCAAGGTGAGTATGGCGCGGTCCTCCATCAAATGGCCGCCGTCTTCCTCACCCGCGGCGACCTCGANNTACTCTATCAGGAGAGCCTCCTACTCAAAGAGCAACTCGGCGACAAACAAGGCAAGGCCGCCTCCCTCCATCAAATGGCCAATATCCTGATGGCGCGTAATCAATGGGATGAAGCAGAAGCAGCGCTGTCTGAAGCCCAGCAATTGGCCAGTCAAATTGGTTCTCTTGAGCATGTGGCGTTTGCGACGGTTAAGCTGGGTCAAGTCGCCCAATCTCGTGGTGATACAGCCACTGCGCTGGCTCGCTATCGCGAGGGACTGGCGTTGTTTGAACGCATCGGCATGCCGCGTGAAAGCGCGCAGGTGCGGCAGATGATCGCCCAATTAGAAGGTGGCGCCACACCGGTGGATAACCCACTGGCGCAGGCCATCGGTCGCGCGCGCCGTGCCGCACAGCAGGGGCAAGTTGATGACGCCATCGCCGCGCAGGAAGAAGCGGTCGCGCTGGGGCGGGCGCTGGCCCCGCAAATGGGCAAAGAACGTGAAGTGCTGGTCAACCTCAGCGTGCTGCTGTACAACCTCGGCGGTTATTACGCGCAGGCCGGTCGCCATCCAGACGCGGTGCGGGCGCTGGAAGAAGTCGTCACGCTGGACGAACGCACCGGCCATCCTGATCTTGAGCAAGATCGGCAAACATTGAAGCAGGCCCAACACATGGCCGCACTCTCGCCGGAAGAACGCGCGCATGCGCAAGCACAGGCCGCCGCAGAAGATGACTCTGAGGCTGATGATGAAGCGGTCGATCTGAACCATCTGCCGCCCGAAGTCCTGGCTCAACTTCAAAGCCTGCCGCCGGAAGAACGCGCTCAAGCAGAAGTTCAGTTGCGCCAGGCTATCGCCCAACTCCAGGCCATGACGCCCGAACAGCGTGAGCAACTGGCGGCCACCCAACAAGCCGCCGCGCAGCGCCAAAAAATTGAAGCGCTGGCCGACCAGGCGCGGGATGGCGCGCTGGCGGCGTTACGCGGACAGACGGATCGTGCGGCGTTGATGGGTCAACTCAAGTCGGTGGCCGCGCAGGCCGCCGACGGTGAAGCGCCCGGCTCGCCGTGGCTGGAACTGGCGCAGTATCTGCAAGCCGTCGCCGCGCGGCTGGCGAACGAACCCGTGCCGCCCGTCCCGGCGGCGTATGCCGCTCGCTTCGCGGCGGTGCAGGCCGGTTAAGACCTGGCAGGTTTTCCAGCGACGATCAGCGCCGGCTCATGGTGAGCGAATCAAGTTGAACCGGTTGCCCAGATCATCTGGTGAAAACCTGCCAGGTCTCCCGCGCAAACTCAATAACTGCTCAAGGCCCCGTCCCCGGTGCGGATTTGAACGTGGAATAGGTCTCCCGCGCAAACTCAATAACTGCTCAAAGCCCCGTCCCCGGGGCGGATTTGAACGTGGAATACGCCGCCGGGGACGGCGGCTTAGAGCCTTTTTTCAATGGCGTCAGCAACCGCACGACCTAACATCTGGAGGACTTATGCCTGACAAGATTTCTTTTGAATGTCCGCGCTGCAAAACTCGCTGGGAGTGCCAGACGTCCGAACTGGACGCGCCCGATCTCGTCATTCACAAGGGCGGCCCAACCGCCCGGCACTATACCTATCGCGATAAGTGCCAGTGCGGCACGCTCGTCGTCACCGAAGTCACCGTGCAAGGAGGGTCCTGATGCCTGAAAAAGTGACGTTCACCTCGCGCGAGGAAACCAGCGCAGAAAAGGCCGAGCGCGAGTGGTTCGAAAAACAGGCGCTGGCCTCGCCGGACAATTTGGAAGCGGCGGCGCGCCTGCTCATCGGCCTGGCCACGGGCCTGCTCGGCGTGCTGTTCGGCGTGCTGACCTTGAAAGGCGGCCCGCTGCCCGCGTATCTGCAATCGCCGCTGGTGCGCGGGTTGGGCATCGGCACGGTGGCGGCGGTGCTGTTCGGCCTGCTGGCCGCGCTGGCCGTCGTCATGCCGGATTTGTATCGCGTTAGCAGCCAGCGGCCAGACCAGCAACACCAAACCTTCCAGCGACTGCTCGGACGCAAATCGCGCGCGCTGACCCTCGGCGTCAGCGGCTTTGGCGTGGGCATCGTGCTGCTCGCCCTCACGCTCATCGCCGCGTTGATCAGCGCGGGGACAAGTTGAGGTCCGCCGATTCGGAAACTGGATTCCCGCCACGCCCTGCCCGCGAAGCGGGGGCGTGCCAGGCGGAAGCACGCGGGAATGACGGCGGGGCGATCGAGAAAGTTCGATCGCCCCGCTGGTTTACTCATCACTTTTCACTCATCACTCATCACTCTTCACTTTTCACTCATCACTTCCAACTCCCGATAGCCTTCCGCCCCCAACAGCAGTTGCATTTCCTCTTTGAAAACTCGATACAACGGCTGCTTCGTCGCGCCAGCCCGCCGGCAGGTCGCGCCGCCGAAGTGCTGCTCCGTTTCGTGATCGACGATGATCTCGCCTTCGTCAATTTGCAGGGGATACAACGCGCAGAACAACGGCTTAAGCCCGGGGTAAGCCAGACCCAGTTGTTGAGAAGTCACTTGCAGGGCGCACAGTCGATCGGGTAATAAAAAAACGCAGCAGGTCTCACCCGGCCGGCGCAGATCAGCCACCACGTTCGTGCCGATGGTTCCGCCGCCCGGCGCAGCCTCATCGGCCGCGGGCGCAGAGAACCACGCATTGGGATCGCGCCGATCGTCCGGCAGATTCGGTTTGATCGCGGCGACCTGCGGCACGATGATTTTCAATTGCTCCACATCGAGCCACGCGCCGCCGGTGCAGCATGCGCCGAGGCATTCGCTCAGCACACAACGCTCCGCGTGAACCTCTTCCAACAATTCAGGATGAATCTTAAAGCCGTTGATGATCATGTCGCCTCTATGAAAGTAGGGCAAGTTAGTAACTTGCCCTACAAAAACGCCCTGGTCTACTTGTTTCCTTGCCTACTTGATCAAGAACTCGCCATTGCGATAAAATGGCACACCATCAGCCGTGATTTCCGTGCCGTCGCGCGTGTCGCAAATCATGTCCCAGTGCACGGCCGATCGGTTAGTGCCACCCGTGTCGGGATAAGCCGCACCGAGGGCCATGTGGATGGTGCCGCCCATCTTCTCGTCAAAAAGCATGTTCTTGGTGAAGCGNNCGCCCTACAGTTTTGCGTTATACCCGTCACGAAATATCCGTCGCGGAATTGTGGCGCGCCGCCAGATCGATCGCGTGCATCAGATCCGTGCGCAGCTCATCCAGCTTGGCGTGCAGATCGGCGATCTCGGTTTCGGCCTTTACGTTCACCCGATAGTCCAACTCGCCTCGAATGCGATCCTTGATATCCGCGCGGTTCTGGCTCATCATGATNNGATGAACGGGAACGGATCGAACGGCTGGGCCGTGATCGAATTGAAGATCATCCACACGATCAACAAGGTTCCAAATGTCAGAATGAACCTCCAGCTGCCGCCAAAAGCGGCCAGCTTATCGGCCATCCGATCGCCCACGGTCAAGCGTTCCTCGATCACTTCATTGGGATTGCGCGCCGCGCGCGATCGCACAATGTTGCTGGTCAGGCGCAGCCGATTACCCAGCGCCGAGACGACATCCAGCGCCGCATCCGGCTTCTGCGCAAATAACTGCCGCAGGTCAAGCCGATCGACGACCAACACTTCTGTCTCGGTCACGGTGGTCGCCGTCGCCGAGCGGGGTTCCTGATCGAGCAGAGACAACTCGCCGAAGAACTCTCCCTCTTCAAAAGAAGCTAACACCACCCGTTGATGATCTTCATCGTACAGCCATAAATCCACCTTGCCGGATCGAATGACGTACATGATGCCGCCCGGATCGCCCTCCCGAAAGATGGTTGTTCCGGCCGGGAAAGTGTGCTGTTCGATCTGCTGCGACAGCACGGCCCGCTCGTCCTCATCCAGGAATTTGAAAAAGCCGACATCTGCTAACAAAGTGGCATCCGTTGCCATTGCGCTCCTCCTTTTGAAGCCGGCAAAGAACAACTCCGCAGATTGCTCCNNCCCCAGCGCCGGATTTGCAATCCGGCGGGAGCGTCGAAAGTGCGGACTTATTTCTTGGCAAGCCCTTAG
This sequence comes from Anaerolineae bacterium, assembly GCA_003154115.1. GTDB lineage: Bacteria > Chloroflexota > Anaerolineae > Fen-1058 > Fen-1058 > Fen-1058. The sequence goes on along the minus strand of PMCF01000102.1, from coordinate 27,879 downwards.
ATAGAATAGATCAATTATCGCACGTCAGGGACGAATGGGCCGCCCGGTCTTTCCGGGCCGCAGCCTGCCGTACTACCGGGTATACCGCAAAACTGTTGGGCGGCTTCCGGGTTTCCGGCAGTGCTCCCCGCTGGATGGCACATCCAGCGCCGCCAACCGCCGGATGTAGCCACGCGCAGCGGAGCGGGAGCAACTGAAAAGTCACCAACACTTTTGCGTTATACACCGTACTACGTGACGATGGGACGGAGAAGTAAGGTTGTGCTAAAATAAGCCACGGTTGAGCGCAGTGTATCCAATCTGCCACGAAAGATTCCACCATGTCCGTTCCACTTGATTCGTTAGTTGGGGAAGTGCATCTCATCGAAGGTGCTCGCCAGTCCAGCACTCCGGCCACCGGCGTATTCACTGCGCCGCGCCGCGCCGCGCGCGGCCGCGTGGACGACATGCTCTATGTCTTGATCGATCTGGTAGGCGACGTATCCAGCGCCGATCTGCATGAGGTCACGGAGCAGATCACGCGCGCCTACTGGTCGATGCAGGGCAGCGTCACGTCGGCTTTGCGCGCCGCCCTGAATGCCGCCGGCTCGCATTTGATGGATCACAACGCCAATGCGCCGCTGCCCGAGCGATTGATGGGCGGCGTGGTCTGCGCCGTGTTGCGTGGCAGTGCGGTCTACATCGCACAGGCCGGGTCCACCAACGTCTTCATCGCGCAAGACAAAACGCTGGAACATTTTCCCGCGGCAGATGCCGAACCCCTCGCTCCTATCGGCACTGCGCGCGCTGTCGAAATGCGTTTCGCTCACGCCCAATTGAACGCGGGTGATACCATGCTGCTCAGCGATGCGCGGTTTGGTTCGCTGGTCACGTCCGACGCCATCGGCCAAGCGCTGCTGCATACGACGGTGGACAAAGCACTGGAAAGTCTGGAACGATTGATCGGCAAGGGCGATCTCATTGCGCTGGTGGTGCAGGCTGCGCCGATCGATACCGCGGCCAAATCTAAGCCGGCATCAACTGCGGCTGCCGCGACTGCGACGGCTGTCACTGCGGCGGCCGCCCAGCCGATCGAGCCTGCCACCCCAGCGGCGAGCGTGCCGTCCACGAGTGCGCCGCCGGTTGCCGCGCCGCCAGCGGATAATGGTCCGATCATTCGGGTGGCCGGACGGCCCAGCGCAGCAGCAACGCCGGCGACCCCGCCCGCGCCTACAGGCGCGCCTACGGGCGCGCTCCAACCCCGATCGACCTCTGCCCCGACCGCGGCGGCACCTGCGTCGCCGACGAGCCAGCCTCACCCCACCGGTGAAGATCGAGCGCGCGAATGGCTGGAAGCCCTCAAGCACGGCTTCAGACGCGGAGCGGGATCGGTCGGCGTGGCAGGCGCGATCGTTGCCGATCGCACCTTGCCCAGTTCAACACAGGTGAAGACGCCGCAGCTCACACGCACGCCTGGCGAAACGCTGTTGATGGTAGCGATCGTGATTGGGATTGCTGTCGTCGTGGCGCTGCTGGTGGCAGCGGTCTACACCCAACGCTCCGCCATCGAAGCCGTTGAATCGCACCTTCAAACCGCCAAGAATGAAATTCAAGAAGCAGCGCGCGCCGTGACGGGCAAAGAAACCCGCCAACATTGGGCCGCGGCGGCGACCGAAGCGAAGCAGGCATTGCAGCTCGATCCGCAGAACAAGGATGCGACGCAAGTGTTGGCGCAGGCGCAAACCGAACTCGACAAGATCGACAACGTGATCAGTCTGACGCCCAGTCTGCTCTGGGATTTCAAATCACAGGGACAGCAGCATTTAGCCAGTCAAGGCTTTTCGCTGTTCGTGCTCGATCGCACGGCCAATCAAGTGAACCGCTTGATCCTCAACACGGCCGGTGACAAACTGGAAGGCAGCCCGGAGCCGATTCTGGTTCCCGGTGTCACGGTGAATGGCCAGACGCCCGGCAACCTGATCGACATCGCCTCGCTGGCGTCCAGCATCAACCAGCAATCCGGCGATCTCATCATCGGGCACGACAAGGGCCTGGTCGAATACAATCAATCGTTTGGCTTGCAGACCGTGTCCTTTGGCAAGAACCAGCTGCCCGCTGCGATCAAGCGGATCCGCACGTTCGATGGTAAGCTCTACGCGCTCGATCCCAACGCGCAGCAAATCATGAAATACGAACCGGTGGATGCCGGTTATCCTAACGCACCGGCGCCGTATTTGGCCGAGTCACACCCGGAACTGGCGAAGGCCACCGACCTGGCGATTGATGGCACCATCTATGTGACGCTGTCCGACGGCAAAATCTTGAAATTCACAGAAGGCAAATCGGACACATTCGACCTGCGAGGTTTGGGCGACCCATTGCAGCGGCCGGCGATCATCGCCGTCGATCAAAACGTACAGGACAGTTCGCTGTACGTAGTCGACGCAGCGCTCCGGCGCATCGTGCAGCTGCGGGCCGATGGGTTGTTCGTGCGCCAGTTTCGCGTCGACGATGCCGCGTTCGACAACATTCAAGATCTCCTAGTCGACGAGCAGAACAATCGGTTGTATATCATTAACCGGGGCGCGGTATATACCCTGGCCCTGCCGCCGGTGCGTTGATCGGGTCCGTCTTCGATCGGCAGAAAATCTAACGCACTTGCGCACAGTCGGCGCACTTTTTACGAGGTTGATTAACCAACATGTTACCTGAGCGCAGTACAACGAAACATCATACCCCCAGCCGGCTGCTCATCATCTGGCTGGCCGGCTTTTCGATCATCGGCCTGATCGCGGCCCTGGTTTTCTTCAGCCTGGTGCGCGATCTGGTGCGCGGCTGGAACACGACGGCCCTCTCCGCGCCCGCTTCTAATGGCGTGACCGTTACCAATCCGCAGACCGGCCAACCGGTCGTCGCCGACGTTCCCACCTGGACGGGCATCGAACGCGTGACCGTGCTGCTCCTGGGCATTGATGAGCGCAAGCAGGAGACCGGCCCATTTCGTACCGACACCATGCTCGTGTTGACCATCGATCCGGTGGCAAAGACGGCGGGTATGTTGTCGATCCCGCGCGATCTGTGGGTAACGATTCCCACGATGGACACCGAGGGCAAGATCAATACCGCGCACTTTTTGGGCGACGCCTACAACTATCCCGGCGGCGGCCCGGCGTTGGCGATGGAAACCGTGAAGCTAGAGCTGGGCATCCCAGCTGATTACTACGTGCGCTTCAATTTCGATTCATTCGAGAAAGTCGTCGATGCGATCGGCGGGGTGGATATCTGCGTCGCGGAAACGATCGACGATCCCCTGTATCCGGCGTTGGACAACTATGGCTACGATCCGCTGCACATCGACGCAGGCTGCCAGACAATGAACGGTGCGCTGGCGCTGAAGTATGCGCGCACGCGCCATACCGGCACCGACTTTGATCGAGCCAGGCGGCAACAGCAGGTGATTTTGGCGATACGGGACAAGGTCATCAAGCAGAACTTGCTGCCGCAGTTAGTGGCGCAGGCCCCGTCGCTGTTGGATACGCTGCAGCACGCCATCAAGACTGATCTATCGCTCGATCAGATGATTCAACTGGCCAAGCTCGCCACCCAGATCGATCCCAAGAACATCAAGCAGGCGACCATCGACGAGAATATGGTGGTGGCCTACAACACGCCGACCGATCCACCGCAGAATGTGCTGGTGCCGATTCGCGAGAAGATCCGCGAACTACGCGAAAAATTCTTTACCAGCGTGCCGACCGCCAACACGACTGGCGAGGCGGCCCTCGCGGCCACTTCGGCGCGGATTGTGGTGGAGAACGGCACTAAGATCAACGGGCTCGCCGCGCGCACCGGCGATCGGTTGACGGCGGCCGGTTATAATATCGTCGAGGTCACTTCAGCCGATCGGTTTGACTACCAGCATTCACAAATCTTCAGCAACGTTAACGACACGACGTTGGCGGCGGCCATCGCCAGGGAGCTGGGATTGCCGGCATCCGCCGTTGTCACCGGCACGCTGAATGACGGGATCGATCTGAAAGTGGTTCTGGGGAGTGATTATCGAGATGCAGCGGTCACGCCGACGCCTTAGGAGATGAGAGAATGACCAAGCCGCGCAATGGCTGGAATGTCTGGTTCGACCAATGGGATGAGCGTTATGCCGATCAACCTGACGAAGAAATGCAGCCGGTGCCCTTTGAGCATCTGGCTTTTTGGGGCGAAAAGTTCCGTCAGGTCTTGATGCTGAACGATCACTGGATCGGTTACATGCAAACCGAGCCGATGAGCCTGGAAGACGGCATGACGCTGGCGTATGTGTTGTTCGACGCCGGCGTGGACGTGGACGATCTGATTTTGCTGCTGGACGAATTTGAGCCGCTGGAAGGCGGCATCGCGCGCGTGGGTGTGCCGCTGTGCTGGCTGACCGACCCGATGGATCACGTGCAGGATTTGCTGAGCACCCTGGACGAGCTGCCGCTGTTGGATGCCGACACGCAGCAGCAAATGCAGCAGACGCTGGAAGAGATGCTGGGCGAACCGCCCGAGACCGGCGAGGATTGGCTGACGATGTTTCAAGCGATGTCGTTGAGCACCGCGCAATTCTTGATGGAATTGACGCGCGCCCTGGGCGATCAGGGCCGCCAGGCGCTGCGCGCCTGGTGGCAGGGCCGCCTGATCACGCTGCTGCGCGAATCGGCCACCTCTACCCGCAAGCGCAAACGCGGTTCACGCGCCAAGAAAGCCGATGTGCCCAGCGTCTTTCAAGATCTGATTCGCGGGTTGGATATGGGCGGACTGGAAACTGACGAAAGCAGCGGGGAAGAAGGATGAAAACGAACGAGCCTCTGATGAAGAGGCTCGTCTTATTTGATAGCGCGCCCTGGCCGAAAAGCCGGATTTCTCAAACGGTTTCCACGTTGATTGATGGCCTTGTTTGGACTCGAGGCTTGCCCATATCCGCCGTATTACGGCGGCGGGCCGCTGGGCGTAGCCGGATCCGCCGCATGCCAGCCAACCGGCTAAAGCCTTCGCGAAGCATCCAATGTCGTCGACTAAACTGGAATTCGCTCTAAGCGTCACGGGCAAAAACAATCCCATCGCTACGGCGCTTTATCAATCTCCCACAGGCTGACATCCAGCAAATTCGCAATCGCCAGCGTCTTGCCGTCGGGCGCGAAGGCGATGTCCGTAAACGTGAAATCCTCACGCGGCTGGAATTGACGCAGCAGTTCCCACGTTTTCACTTTCCACAATTGCGCGGTGCGGCCTTCAGTGACCACGGCCAGTTGTTGACTGTCCGGAGAGAAGTCGAGTCCCGCAATGCTCTCAGTATAACCGTCGAGGGTGCGCGCGATTTTGCCGGTGGCGACTTCCCATAGCTTCACAGTGCGATCGACACCACCAGTCGCTATCAATGTGCCGTCGGGCGAAAAGACAAGGCGTGTCAGGCCGCCTGTGTGACCGCTGAGCGTGGCGATCACATTTCCTGTCTGTATATCCCACAGTTTGGCCGTCTGATCCTGACTCGCCGAAGCCAGACGTTGACCATCGGGAGAGAAGGCCACGCTGGTCACACTATCCGCATGACCTTCCAGTGTCTTCACTACTTCGCCCGTCTTCACATCCCACAACTTGATCAGCTTGTCGTAGCTGCTCGAAGCTAGCAGTGATCCATCGGGCGAGAAGGCCACATCGGTAACAGCCAGCGTGTGGCCGTCGAGCGTCTTCAACAATTGACCGGTTTTCACGTCCCATAGGCGAATGACATTTTCTTTGCCCGCTGAAGCCAGCCGCGTCCCATCGGGCGAGAAGGCTACGCCAGTGATGGTCGCCGCGTGATCTTGCAGCGTGTGCAGTGCTTTGGCCGTTTTCACATCGAACACCTTGATGCGATGCTCCACGTCTCCCGCGGCGAGCAACGATCCATCCGGTGAAAAAGCGATCGCCGAAACGGCCGCCCGATCGAGATCGAACCCTCCCAGCGAACGCGCCTGCGCCTTGGGGATGAGGGCGTTGGCGATCAGCACGATGACGACGAAGGCCACCGCGCCGATCAGCCACGGCGCCCAGCGCGGCAAGCGTTTCTGCTCCACGCCCGATCGGCGATACTGCGCCGCACGAGCCGCACAGTTGGAGCAGAGTAGCCAATCGGTTGGAGAAGTTTCTACGCGCTGTTTCCAATCAAACACAGCGGCTTCGCGCGTGATGTTCTTGTCCGCCATCCAACGCGTCAAGGTCGCATCATCGGGCGTGAAGCCGTTGCCCACCACCCGCTGCATCTCGGATGAAGTGTACGTGGGACTTTTAACGGTAGAAGTCGCAGCATGGCAGACACTACAATTTGCCACAGTATTCTCCTCTGGCTCTTCCGATTGCAGCCCCCAAAGAGGTAATTACTCGGCCTTTATTGCACTGTCATTCCCGCATGCTGTAAGCGGGAATCCAGTGCACTGGCAGCACAACAAGCAGGCCATTCATGCTGAGGTGAATGGCCCGTTAAGCGGAAGTGAATCAGGTCGAATTATAGCACGCCCGGCAACGTCTCCATTCCCACCGCTCTCGCTTCACGTTGAACGAGTGTCACCAGCTCCCGCTCAACTTCCGGCGTTAACATTGGTCGCTGATAAGCGGCCAGCAATTCCGTCACACGTATCTTCGCCCGTCCAAACGCATCAAGCGATCCACTTTCCTGCCACACCCGCATCGAGCCGCGATCGATCACCTTCGACGGCAAGTGCTGCTCTTGCGGGAACAGTCGCCGTGTGTCTTTCAATTTCAGGAACTCGCCCTTCAAGCCCGTCTGCGCAAACATCGCCGTCGCCAGCGTTTCCGTCGGCGTGGCGATACCGCGCAGTAAGCGCTGCGCCATCGCAATCGCTTCGGCGTCGATGACTAGCTTCTCCGCGCTCTGGCACACCAGAAAGTCCAACATCCCTGCGCCGCTGATCATGTTTACGCCTGCCAACGCGCCGACCAGCGCCGTCATGCCGCTCTCCAATCCGGCCTGCGCATCGACCAATTTGCCGTCGCTGGCGCACAAGTAGCAGTGCGTGGGCATCCCCAGCGATTTGCCGACCTGCGCATACGCCGCATCGATCATCGCCGTTTCGATCGCGCCCATCGGCGTCGCGCCCGATCGCATATCGAAGATCGCCGGGGCCCCGCCCCACACGATCGGCGATCCGCGCCCCGCCAATTGATGGATCGTCATCCCGCTGATGCACTCCGCCGCGTGTTGCGTAATCGCGCCGATCAACGTCACGGGCGCGGTCACACCGGCGAGCGGCATCGACACGATCTCGGCGGGGACTCCGGTGCGAGCGAGATCCATCAAGTTCTGCGAGGCGAACTCCGACCAATTCAGCGGTGGCGAGGGACACACATCAAATACGGCGCGCGGCCTGGCTTTCAAGGCCTCGCGTCCGCCGCAGTCCAAAGCCAGCAGATCGATCATCACCTGCGTGGTGTGTGCGTTGAACGAGCCGGTTACGATCGGCTTGTCGGAATACCACAGCACCAGAAACAACCGATAGAGATCGCCGATCGATTTGGGCACATCGTTGCACACCACCGCCGTCGATTGCGCGGCATATTGCGGCATGGTCGATCCTTTATCGACCATTTCCGCAGTCTTGATCAAGCGCACCAGATCATTCGCCTGCGCCGGCCGATGTTCCAGCGTATCGGGATCGAGAATCTGCACGCCGGACGATCCCGGATCGAAGTGCACGTCGTCGCCGCCGTAGTGCACGTCGTCGCCGCCGTAGTGCACGGCGGGATGGCCTGCTCGATCGTGCACCCAGAATTCAAGCGGCACCGTGCTCAACTGCCGACGGGCTAATGCTTCGGAGATGTGCGCCACTTCGCCATCGATCGTGGCTCCAGCCTGCGCCAATAACTCACGCGCTTCCAGCGATGGCACCTTCACGCCGGGATTCATGAGCAGTTCAAACGCCTCGCCTAGAACGCGATCGACCAATTCGGGTTCAAGCAGTTCCAGTTTGGGCCGCATAAGATACCTCCCAATCATTGGACACGGATGAACACAGATTTTCACGGATTTCTTTATCCGTGTTCATCCGTGGAAATCCGTGTCCAACAAAGGCTGTTACTTCTCAACTGCCCAGCCTCCGTCATTGCGAGCGCTTTCCGCGAAGCAATCTCCGCGTCCCCGCGGACGGCTTCGACCGCGTGCCGAAAAAGCACTCGGCACACATGCGGTGCACGAAGTTCCCCATCTTTCGCCTAGCGCGCCGCCTGTGCGAAGCACAGGATACGGCGTGGGGGAGTGTTCCCGTGAACACAGACAAAGTAATCCGTGAAATCCGTGTTTATCCGTGTCCCATACAGGCTGTTACTTCTCAACTGCCGCGATAATGCGCGCAAGTTCTGCCACCAACTTGGGATCGAGTGGACCAGGTTGATGGTTCTTCAGAAGATCCTGCGCTTTAGCCCGCGCCCAATCACGCGCCCCGTCGCGCTTCGACTCCCACTGGCCGTAGGGGCGCCGATCCATCAAGCGAGGCTGCCACAATTCGCGCATGTGCGCCCGCGTGTGCTTCTGCTTCAGGAAGTTGCCGCCCGGCCCCACGGCGCGAATCACATCCAAAGCCAGCGTGTCGTCGTTCACGGTGATGCCGTCCATCATCTTGTGGACGATGCTGTAGATCTCGCAGTCCATCACCATCGCTTCGTAACTGAGGATACGGCTGCCATTCAACAGGCCACACCCTAGCAGCATGTCCGATCCCGTCAACGACGCCATGAACGACGAGAAAGCGTTATCGATGGCGGCCTGCCAATCGGGTTCTTTAGCGCCTGTCGCAAACGCGCCCATCGACAACGGCACGTTGTAGAAATCGCTCAACACATTCGTCGCCGCACCGAAGAGAAAATCTTCCGGACCGCCGCCCGTGTAACCACCGGTACGCAAATCCATTGCGGTTTGCGCCGCGGCGTAATAGACCGGCGCGCCCGGATGCGCCAGTTGCATCAACGCCAGCGCGCTGATCACTTCCGCGTTGCCCACGACGAGACTGCCTGCCATCGTGACTGGCCCGCTGAACGCGCAGGAGGTCATCGTCATATACCCGATCGGCAAGCCCGCCTCAGCGGCGATTAAACCTGCATCGAGACTGCCCCCGTCATGACCCAGCGGACTCGTGGTGCACTGCATGATCGAGAGGATGGGCCGCTTCCTTAATTCGTCTTTACCGCCGACGATCGCCGAGGCCATCTCGATTGCGGCGCGCATCTCCGGCTCGGTGACAATGCTCTCCGTTTGCAGATGCTTGGTGGTATTGCGCCACGCCGCTTCCAGTTCATGCAGGCTGCGTGATTCCGGCGGTTGATCCTGCGCCGCCACCATCGACCACCAAAAGCCCACTTCTTCCAGCGCATCGGCCACGCGCGCGCAATCTTCAGAGTCTTTCTTCGTCGTACGGCGGCGCTCGCCGGTGAAGGCGTCGATCACTTCGATGCAGCAGCCATCGGTGCCGAGGAAAACATGCTGACCATCCAGCGGCAAATCCTGCGCGGGATCGCGCGCGGCCAGTGTGTAGATCGGCGGTGCCGTCTTCAGCGCGTCTTCCACTATCCGACCGGGGATCTTAGCGATCATGGTATCACGATCGACCGTGGCACCATGCGCTGTGAGAATATCCAACGCCTTAAACGACGGAAATCGCACGCCCACCGTTTCAATCACGTCGAGCGTGGCCGTGTGAATCTTTAGCACATCGTCTTTGCTCAGAATATCGAGACTGAGACGCGGATTGACAATGGAGTTGATTTTACCAGCCATAAGGTCCTCCTAATGCGGGTTGAGTATTGCGTGTGACCGGTGGTCATGTTAGAATCGCTATAATTATTTGCGTCGAACGATGGGGAGCCAGTAGATATGATGACTTTTCAAACCGTGATTGACTTAAACGAGACCGAACAACATCAGCTGGAAGCCGAAGCCAGCGCTCGCCAGCTGCCCGTGCCTGAGCTCGTGCGCGCGATCATCGTGGAGCATCTGCAAGCGTCCAAGCCGGTGTCACGCACGGATTACTTCAGCATCGTTGGACTTGGCCACAGCGGTCTGCACAACGTCGCTGAGCAGCACGATCAGTACCTGGGACAAGCGTTTGCCGATGAACATCACTAACCACAATCGGGCACTTGAACGACTGCCTTGATTCCTCTCGGCTCTGAATACACTTATCAAACTTCACGTTTCACTCTTTACTCGTTACGAGTTTCTTCGCCAGCGTTACCGCGCCCATCGCGTCTTCACTGAAGCCATCCGCGCCGATTTCTTTGGCCCAGCTCTTGGTGACCGGCGCACCGCCGACCATCACCTTGACCTGCGGGCGCAGGCCCAGATCATCCAACGCTTCGATCACGGTCTTCTGCCCCACCATCGTCGTCGTGAGCAGCGCCGAGACGCCGACAATATCCGCATTGACTTCGCGCGCCTTCTGGGCGAATTTCTCGAACGGCACATCGACGCCCAGATCGAAGACCTCGAAACCGCTGGCCGAGAGCATCGTCGCAACGAGGTTCTTGCCGATCTCGTGGATGTCGCCCTTCACCGTGCCCAGCACCACCTTGCCCAGCATCTGCCGCTGCGTGCCGCGCCGCTCCATTTCCGGTTCCAACACGGCCACGGCGGCCTTCATCGCTTCGGCAGCCAGCATCAGATCGGGCAGGAACATCTCGCCCGCGCCGAATTGCTCGCCCACGTAACTGATGCCGGGCACGTAACCGTCGTTAATCGCGACTAGCGGATCGATACCCTGCGCCAGCGCCTGTTGTGCCAGCTCCGCCGCTTTCTCTTCATCTCCGTCGACAACGCTTTGTTTCATCGCATCGAATAGTTCCTGAGTCATCACCGCCTCCTCACAAGATAAAATGGGTAGTCGTAGAGTAACCGATTTTGCCAGCGCGCGCGTAGTGCCGGATGTCATGTTGCGCCTGGATGACTTTCCCGGTCTTTTACTATGCGGTCTCTATTTGCACAATATGAACTTGGCAGACTAGGCCCACGCCTCACTCCGTAGGAGTTTCTTCGGCAAAGCGCTTGCGCAGGGCGCGCTTTTTCTCGATCGCCTTCATCAGGCGCGCATGGCGTTCGCGCGTCAGGGGATAGAAGGCGCATAGCACGATGCCACCGGCAAAGAGCAGCGCCGGCAAGGGTCCGGACAAAAAGCGAATCGCGGCGATGGCTTCTGGCGGCTGCGTGACATTCATATTCGTCGTCTGCTCGACATAGCCGGTCGTGGCCAGCAGGGCGCCGGTCAAAGCGATGGTCACCGCGCCCACCAGTTTCTGAATCAACGTGACCACGCTGTAATATGCTGCTTCCTGGCGATTGGCCGTGCGGAGCTCATCCCATTCGATCGTATCTGGCAACATCGCGAGCGGAATGGCGTGCGCGGCCGACAGGCCGATACCGGCTAGAATCGCCAGGATCACGATCAGTATCGACTGTCCCGGCTGCGCAAACGACATGGCGACGAGCACGACTGCGAGAAAGGCGATGCCCATCTGATAGGCGCGATTCTTGTTCCACCGGCCAGAGAACCAGACCCACAACGGCAGCGCCAGCACGGCCACGCCAAACAACAACGCGAAGACCGTATCGACGCCCGCGGCCGCCAGCCCAAAATAATCGCGCAGCAAAAACACCAGCACAAATTGAATCAGATCGATGGGCATCCACGTCAACAAGTAGATGCCGGCCGCAATCAGAAAGGCTTTGTTGCCGGCGGCGATGTGAAACGACTGGCGGATCGACGGCGTGGGCAGTCCTTGATAAGCCGGATTTTCGTGGATGGCAAAAAAAGTGATGTAGACGGGAATGATACTCAGGATACCGATGATGGCCGCCATCGCCGCGTAAGCCGATCGGCGTTCGGCCAACGTCGGATTCGGCCCGGCGATCGCCTCCACAATGGCGAGCGGCGCAACCGCGGCGACGAGCCCCAGTCCGATCGAGAAGGCCATGCGATACGAATGGAGCGAGGTACGTTCGTCATAGGTGGGGGCGATCTCCGGCGTCAGCGCGATGTAAGGCACGTTGGTCAACGTGAACATCGTATCAAAGAGGATGTACATCGCGGTGTAGTAAATCAGCAGAAGCGTTTGTTCATTCGTCGGCGGCACCAGCCACATCAAGATGAAGGCCAGGCCAAACGGGATCGCGCCAAACAGTAAATAAGGTCGCCGCCGCCCCCACCGACTGCGCGTGCGATCACTCAACGTGCCGACGATCAGATCATTGAGCGCATCCCAGATACGCCCGATGCCCAGCGCGAGGCCCGCCCAGCCGGGATCGAGTCCTACCACGTTGACGAGGAAAAACAAGTAAAGCAGCGCCAGCGCGGTCGAAGTTAAAGAAAAACCGCTGTCGCCTGCGCCGTAAGCAATCTTACGCCACCTTGGCAACGGATTAACAGCAGATAAACGGATGCTCGATCGCGGATCACTCATTCGCTTATCCGGTGTCTATTCGTTGCTCGCCGGCGTGTCGCGCGTGTGATCTTTCGCTTTCCAACTCGCGGCCAGTGCGATCCCCCACTGCCCCAACCAGTACAGGATCATGACCAACGTGCCGACAAACGGCGCGGCTTGCTGGAGGTTAAACAACGTCAACGTGTCGTGCCAGATGAAGCGATTGAACGCCAGCAGCGTGTCGCTCAATCCGAAAGAGATCGCGCCGAGCAGCGCCGCCAACTCAAAGGTTTGCGCTTTGCCAGGCACGCCTACCAGCGCCGCCGCGCGCCACATCATCACCTCGATCACGATGATATACCCTGCTACGGGCGGCAACATGTCGCCCAGATACGGCTGGAGAATCAGAAACGCGCCGATGCCCCACGCCGCAAATGGCAGGAGACGCACCCAACTTGCTCTCCGTGTCACGCCCAGAAAGACCGCAATGTAAAACAGGTGCGCCACCAGAAACGACAGCAGACCGATGACAAACAAGTCCTTGCTCACCTGCAGCAGCAAATCACCCGCCAGTGAAAAGACCAGGCCCACCATGATCAGGTTGGCGAAGCGATCGCGCGGCAGCTTGAACACCCAGAAGATCAGGCACAAGACCGGAATGCCCTTGGTGATCAATTCCACCGCGGGGAGATTGGCCCACAAGCCGACGATGAAGATCAGCGCGGCGATCAGTCCGACCACCAACAAAATGCGGCTCAGCCCCCAACCCGATGGGCTTGAGCTGCCCCCGGAAGCAGAAGCGCTCACGATTATCGTTCCTTTCCCCAAAAATGCTGAGTAAGGTGTAACCGGTCTTACAACACCAATTCGCCGCGCAGCACCGTCACCGCGCTGCCGCCGACTTTGACCGTTTCGATATCGTCACGTGGGCCGACCACTTCCACTGTGGCTTGACCGGGACGCTGCATCCAGTGCCCTTGCTCTGCCATGAACGTGGGTCGATCGATCAGACCGTAATGCCACAGATACGCGCCCATGCCGCCCGTGGCCGATCCGGTAAACGGGTCTTCCAGCAGATCGGGCGGAGTGACGAAGTGGCGCGCAAAAGTCTGTCCGTTCTTTGTGATCCCTTGCAGGCAGAACAGATGCGTACTGAAGAAATCGCCGCGCGCCCGCAGCGACACATACAACGCCGTGTTGAGGCTCGATCGGCGCAGCACCTCCAGATCGCGCACGGGGATCATCAACTGCGGGGTGCCGGTGCTCACCGTTTGCAGCGGCGCGTCGGGCAGCACATCTGCCGCGGTGAGGCCGAACACGGGCATCACTTCTTCCGGCGTGTAGGTTCGCAAGAACTGCGGCTTCTTCTGCGACATGACGATGTTCTTTACCGCGCCCTGGTGTGCTTCGATGTCCACACGAATCGGCCCCACGCGCAGTTCCAGCGAGATCGACGTGAGATCGCCCGTCAACTTCAGCCGTCCGGAATCGACCAGAGCGAACACGGTGGAAATGGTGGGATGCCCGGCCAGCGGAATTTCTTCGGCAGGGGTGAAGTAACGCGCCCCGAAGTCGGCTACGTCCGATCGGACGACGAAGGCCGTCTCGGACAAGTTCATTTCGCGCGCGATGGCGAGCCGCGTGGCGTCGTCGAGATCATCGGCGTCAAAGATCACCGCGCAGGGATTGCCGCTGAGCTGGGTGGTGGTGAAGGCGTCAATCTGCATGAAGGAATATGGCTTCGGCATGGTTCTCTCACGTGGAAATGTTGCGTGGTGCGTAGTACGTGAAAACCATCAGTCACGCAGCACGCATTACGCAGCACGTTAAGGCTTGGGCGGCTTCTGCTGCTCGATCACCACCCTGGTCTCGCGCGGCCGCGTTGCCGCGAGGTAATTCAGAATCAACGCGGTGACGGCGCCCGGAATCCAGCCGGCCAGCGTCAACAACAACACGATGATCACGGTGCCGCAGCCGCGATCGATCACCGCCAACGGCGGAAAGATGATGCACAACACCGCACGTCCACAACCCATGGCATTACCTCCTTGGTAATGATGTGCTATTGCACCGCGTGCCAGACAAAACGACTCGCGACTTGACCGTTGCGTGATGCGTGGTGCGTGACGAAGTGCCTCACGCTTCACATATCACGTTATCAACTCTGCCGGCAGATGTTCCAGCCGATTCGCATACATCAACTCCACGCCTTCTTCCTTAAAGTTCAAGCGTGTGATGCCCGTGTTATTGATACCGAACCAGAAGCCCTCGTCCACGCGTGTGCCCAACAACGCGGCCAGAATGAAGTTGTAGAAGCCGCCGTGACTGATCACGGCCACTCGATCGGCGGTGCCAGCATGTTGTTCGAATAGTTCCCGCACGACACGCTGGGCGCGTTGGGCTTGTTGATCGATCGGTTCATGCGGCCGGTTCCACCAGCCGTCGTCACCCACGGCCTGCGCCAGGGCCAACTGTGGAAAGCGCGCCGCCAGATCCGATCGAGTTTTACCGGGCTGGCCTACGTGCTCGTCAGTTTCCGGATCGAATACAAAAATGCCGCCGACCTCGTGCAGGTCTTCCCACTCCACCAACGGCAGATTCAACGCCGCAGCGATGTAAGATCCTGTCGTGACGGCGCGCACCATCAAGCTGGTATACAAGTGCGTCAAGCCAAAGCCGCGCCGATTGAGAAAATCGCGCGGGTGCGCTGCGTCGTTCGTGCAGGCCAGATGTTCTGCCAGATGCTGCGCTTGTTGATGGCCCAGGTCGGTCAGTTCTGGATCAGCATCACGCCCATCCCACGAGCCGGTGTCTTCATAGAGTTTGTTGTTGGCCGATTGAGCATGTCGAATGAAATACAATTGCATGATGTCAAACTTCTCCGCGTACCATTCCGAATAAGCGCCCCAGCAGTTTTTCACCGTCGGCGCGCAAGCCGTTGTGTTCATATTCGCTGGTGACCCACACCTGGCTGCCCTTGATCAAACTCGCCGCTTCTTCCGACAACAGCCGGTCGACGTACATATCGTTGTAGTACATGGCCGCCGCGGTGGGCACGGTGTTTTGTCGCAAGATTTCTTGGTCGTACAACTGCGGCCACCGATCGAACTGTGCCAGCAGGTGCGCGGCCTCTTTCAACGGCTGCAATGTACGGTATTCGTCGAACATCCACGGATACACCATCTCGCCCGTAAACAACACCGGCCCATCGGGCGTGATGGCGAATTCGGGAAACTCCGCGCGGACACGTTCGGCCGACCAGTTGGACATGGTGCCTTCACAATAGCAGGGTTCGTGCAGGATGGCGTAGATGGGATTGGTATCGAAGGACAGCGCATTCTCCACGCCGCGCAGGAAGGTATAGCTGATCTCTTTGCCATACGCGCCGGTGATGAAAGCCTCTTCCAGCAAATAGTGCACCGGCTCGAAGCCATCACTCATGCCGAACGACATGCCCAGCTGTTGAACGCGCAACGGCGTCAATGGATCACCGCAGGGCAGGCGCACGTCGTTCTTCAGCAAGTAGTCGACGATGTCGCGCACGCGCTGCACGTCATCCGGGTAACGCTCAAAGTACAGTTGATTCTTGGCGCGCACGCGGGGATAGGTGGCGCGGTACACGTCGTCGGTGTGATGATTGATCGGCGGCAGGCCGCCCGTGAAGAAGGCTTCACGCAGGCCTTCCGGCGCGAGCGAGAGATAGCACGTGATGCAGAAGCCGCCGTAACTCTGGCCCAGCACACTCCACCGATCGATCTTCAACTCTTTACGGATCCATTCCGCATCGCGCACGATGTTGTCGGCGCGGAACAGCTTCAGATAATCGGCCTGTTCCTGCGGTGACTTGAAGCGCGCTAAAGACTGATAGCCGATCGGGGTACTGCGCCCCGTGCCGCGTTGATCGAGCAGCAACACCCGATAGTCTTTCACGGCTCGCCCGATCCAGCCGGGCGCAGTCGCATCGACCGGGCGCGGCGCGCCAAAGCCAGGCCCGCCTTGCAAAAACACCAGCCACGGCAAGTTCTCTGTGGCTTTGCTTGCAGCCACGACCTCGCGCGCAAAGACGGTCAGGCGCGCGCCGTCGGGTTGCGTGTAATCGATCGGGACTTGGAATTCGTGGTCGGTGAGGATCAGGCCGGGAATGCGATGAGTAATAGACATGCGATGTCAACTTTCCACGCACTACGCACTACGTGGTGCGACGTGCGTCATTAAACGACGATCACTTTCGTGCCTTCGCCGCGCTTGACGGCGATCTGAGCCTGATCGTAAGGCACGGCCGGCGTCGTCCAGCGAAACACAAATTGCGCCGCGTCGTTGAGCACGTTGACGCAGCCGTGACTGCGCGGGCGGCCATAATCGTTGTGCCAGTACGTGCCGTGCACGGCGATGGCCGATGGGGTGAAGTAGGAGGGAAAAGAGACGCCAGGCAGATCGTAATGATCGGAACCCACGCCGCCGATCATGTATGACGTGTGACTCTTGCGCAGCACTTCGTATTCGCCGCGCGGGGTGTAGTGGGGCGCATAGCCGGTCGCCGTGCGCGCCGAAAAAATCGGCGTGTCGCCTTCGAAACACGTCAGCTCTTGTTTGGCCAGATCGATGACGATCTGCTTATTCGTCTGCTCGGAGGAGATGGGCGTCAACGCAGCCGGCGCCAAGTAGCGCAGCGACGTGGCCAGCACATACGGGCCTGGACTGTAGGCGATGCCGTCTTGCAGGCGATACCACCATTGCCCCGCTTCGTCTTGCGCCACAGCGACCGCGCGATACACCGTGCCGTAATAAATCTTGCGCGAGACCCAGGGCGCATTGGGCTTCAGACGCGTTTCGGCGATGGGCACGCTGACCTGCAGCCAAATGCCCGGCGGCGTGATGGGCGCGGGGCCGCCCGATGGTTGATTCTCGACCGGCTGCACAAAGGCGCTGTGGATGTAACCGCCCTCGGTCTGATACCAGATCGGATTGCTGGGCCACGGCGCTTCGCCCAGCACCAGACCCGTTAACGGGATGATGTCATCATACTGCTTGTTCACCACCAGAGCGCCCTTCACTTTCGGCTCGGCTCGCACGGCCTGCCGCCACGTCGTGATACGGCCCAACGAGGTAGGCGGCGGTGATACCTGTTCGAGCACGTGATAGTGTGGCAAGGCCAGACCAATCACGGCCACGCTGCTCAATTTCAAGAAATCTCTGCGCTTTATATCGCTCATCACATTGCTCCCCACAAAATAGTCATTGCCTCAAGCAAATTGTAACAGATCAATATCTTCCACATCACTCCACCAACTGGTCACGGGCAATTGTAGCACCGCCGGATGCGTTTGATCGTGATAGATGGTTTGCTCGGCGCCTTGCAGCGTCGCGCCCGTCCCCAGCGGTTCGCCCGCGCCCAAGTTGCGGCTCCAGCGCGGATGCCCGCCGCTGCACACGTGCAGGCGGATGCGATGCCCGCGCAAAAAGCAATTGGCGGTGGGCCACAACTCGATCGTGATCTTCAGCGATCCATCGAGCTGTCGTTCGCCCTCCCCTGGTGTCAGCCGCACGAAACCGTCGCACAGATTGATCGATCGGCCGTCGGGCGGCACATCACACAGGCGCGCCACGAAGTCGGTATGCGCCAACGTCGATCGGATGTACAACTCGACGCGCGGATGGCCGATCACTTCGACGTCGTTCGGCAGCGGATCGGTCGTGTAGGTGATCACATCCGATCGGCTTTCCAGCGCCCGTTGATCGTGTGGCCCGGCCGCAAAGGATAACAACGGGCCGCCTAGCGCCGGGGTGGGATTGCTGGGATCGTAGATGTAGCGATCGGGCGCGGACACAGCCGCCGGTTGATCGAGCGTCAACTGCCGATCGCTATGCAAGAAATAGCGCGCCACTTGCGACGGCGGTGGAAAATCGTCCATTTCGCGCCACTGCTGTGCGCCCATGACAAAAATACGCACGGGATGCTGGCGCAGGTGACTGGGATCATTCTTGAGATAGGCGTCGAACCAGGCCAGACCTTCCTGCGTGATCGTCCCAAAGTTGCTCAAGCTCACGTGGCTGGTCGGACCTACGGTGAGATAGGGCCGGTGACCTGCGGCTTTCAAGAGTTGATAATCTTCCAGCTGATAGCGGGTGAAGAGATCGTACCAGCCGGTGATGAGATGCATGGGCAGTTTGATGTCGGCAAACGTGCGACGGAAATCAACCGGCTGCCAGTGCGGATCATTCCGTGTTGGGTGTTCCAGCCAGTCGCGGAAATAGTCGAGCGGCCGGCCGGTGATCAGTTCGTCGATCTCACTGAGCGGCAGATGTTGAAAGGCTTCAGCCAGATATTGATCCTGCCCCTGCGCCGTCGTCAGCCAGAGCTGCTGTAAGGCCGATGGCGGATCGCTCGGTCCCAGCGTCACCAGCGTCCAGCGCCCGGTGGTATCCAGGCCCAGCGTGTGATCAGCCGGGAACATGGAAGCTGGCAGGTTGGCAGTCGTGATCGACGGCACCATCGCTTTCACATACGGTGGTGCATCCGCGGCGATGGCCCACTGGGTGTAACCCACATAGCTGCTGCCGAACAAGCCCAGCGATCCATTGAACCAGGGCTGTTGCGCGATCCAGTCCAGCGCAGCGCGACCATCCGCCGCTTCGTTGAAGAATGGCACCCACTGACCTTCTGAACCGAAACGACCGCGTACACTCTGCACCACAACGTGATAACCGCGTTCGACGAAGCGCTGCGCCGGAAAGTTGCCGACGGCGGTGTTGAGCCGGGCATTGTCGGTCGAGAGACCGTAGGGTGTGCGAACCAGGATCGTGGGGAAGGAGCCTTCCGCCAGCGGGTAATAGTGCTCGGCTTCCAGCGAAATACCATCAGGCAGGGGAATGCGCAGATGCGTCTCAACGCCGACATCGTAACGCGCGTCAGGCAGATGCAGCGCGCGGCCAATCCATTGGCGACGGGTTTTGTAGGCGGCGTAACCGGCAGCAGTGGCCGCAGTAGTGGCAAAGAGTAAGGTCTTAAACGTGCGATTCATGATTAACCCTCATCCCCGACCCTTCTCCCTTACAGGTCAATGAAGTGCTGCCATTGTACCATCCCCCCGCGCGGGTCGAAAGTTGATCGGCACAGGCGCTATCCACCTACCCGCAGGTTAATCGCGGCACTTTGCCACAGGCTGCTGCTATGGTCTTCATCGTCGCGATCATCATGCTGGTCGCGGCTTTCACGTTGCTTCGCCCTTAGGCGGGATCGTGAAAACCTGCCAGGTCTATGATCTCCACACTTCCCAACGCCCGCCGCAGATCGCTCGAAGTCATGATCACCGCCGTGCCGCGCGCACCTGATCCAAGCGAGATTTCTTCGTGCGTGAAGACGCTCTCGTCGACAAGAATCCGCATCGGCCTGGGCAGACCAAGCGGTGCGACCGCGCCGCGTTCATAGCCGGTCACACGCCGCACTTCATCCTCCGTCGCCATGGTCAACCGCGATTGACCGAGATAGCGCCGCAAAGCCGGCCACGCGATCTGTCGATCGCCCGCGATGAGCACCATCAGGAATTCGTCTTTGCCTAAACGAAACACGATGCTGCGAATCACCTGATCGGACAGTTGCTGGCGCTCACGCGCGGCTTGTTCCAGCAAATGCACCGGCCCGCTATGTACAAACAAGCGATAAGGGATGTGCAATTCATCGAGCGCGCGGGCGACGGGCGGTAGATCGATCATCAGTCAACTTGAGATGAGGAAAGGATAGAGGGATTATAGCATTGAGGGAGTGAAGAGTGAAAAGTGAAGCGCGATACAATCTCGACCGCACTGCAATCTCTGGCTTGCAAAACCGATGCACAATGGTATTTTGATATGATGAGGTTGTCTTCAGCCACTGCCGGGCCTGTCACTTGGCAGGCCACTCGCTTTGCTGTATGATTTCCTCAACTGAGGAACCAAGGAGCATGAAATGACCGACACCACTGTAGCGGTCCACCTTCCAGCCCCACTCCTGCAATTCGGCTTTGACGAAAGCGAGATTCAGCGGCGCGTCACTGAATGGCTGGTGCTGTCGCTTTTTACCGAGGGGCGTATTTCATCAGGCAAGGCCGCGCGTTTGCTGAACCAAAGCCGGGTAGAGTTTTTGGCGCTGCTGCGTGCCAGAGGCATTGCCTACCTCAACTTCTCTCGCGAAGAGCTGGCCGAAGAGTTTGAGGCCGCCAAGTCGTTAGCGGTCGGGCCAGTCGAATGATCATTGTTTCCAACACCACTCCGCTCATTTCCACGGCTATCTCATCGATCTGAAGTTGCCTCTATACTTCGGGCAGACTTCTCTCTGGGAATATGATCATGACTACCTTCGATGTGATCGCCTTCGACGCCGATGATACGCTGTGGCACAGTGAAAGCCTGTACGCCGCGGCGCAAGAGGAATATCGCCGCTTGCTTGCGGCCTACGCTGAGACCGAGGTGATCGATCGGGTGTTGCACAAGACCGAGATGCGGAATCTACCCGCTTACGGCTACGGCGTCAAGGGTTTTGCGCTATCGATGATCGAGGCGGCGCTCGAATTGAGTCAGCACCAGATCAGCGGCAGCGAAGTTCAGCAAGTGCTCGATCTGGCGAAGCGGATGCTGAGCACCGAGGTCGAGTTGTTGGAAGGCGTAGCCGAAGTAGTTGCGCAATTGGCGGAGACGTATCCGTTAATGCTCATTACCAAGGGCGACCTGGCGCACCAGGAAGCCAAGATCGAACAATCGGGGTTGAAGCCCTATTTCCGCTCGATCGAGATCGTGACCGACAAGACGCCGCAAAGTTACGCGGCGTTGTTAGCGCGCCATCACATCGAACCGTTACGCTTCCTCATGATCGGCAACTCGCTGCGCTCTGATATTCTGCCGGTGCTTGAAATCGGCGGGCAAGCCGTGCATGTGCCCTATGCCATCACCTGGGCGCACGAGCATGTGGACGTGCCTCCCGATCAGCAAGGCCGCTATCACGAATTGGAACGCATCGGACAACTACCCGCGTTGGTGGAACAACTGAACCACTAAGCCGCAGCAACTTACCCGAACGCAGCCCGTGCTCCGTCTTGCCACGCAATGCTATAATCATCTCAGGCTTGACTTGTTTCCAGTGAGGAGGTTCTCATGCGCTTCGGTATTCACAACCCATCGTGGCTGTACGGTTCAGATCCCTATCAGATGTTCGAGGAACTCAAACGCAAAGCTCGCTGGGCCGAGCAGCATGGTTACACGTGGTTGTCTGTCATGGATCATTTGATCCAGATTCCGGGCGTCGGCGAACCCACGGAACCGTTCATGGAAGGTTGGACGGTGCTGTCGGCCTTGGCGGCTGTCACCGAAAAAATTCGTCTGGCGACGCTGGTTACTTCAGTTGCTTATCGCAATCCTGCCCTGTTGGCAAAGATGGCCGCCGGGATGGACATCATCAGCGGCGGGCGTTTGACGTTTGGCTTCGGCGCAGGTTGGTACTCTCAGGAATACGGGCAGTATGGCTATGAATTTCCAGAACGCCCGGCAGTGCGTATCCGCCAGATGGAAGAGGCGCTGACGTTGATCAAGCGCCTGTGGAGCGAGCCGCGCGTCACGTTCTACGGCAAAACCTTTCACGTCGAAGAGGCCATCCTGGAACCCAAGCCGTTGCAGAAACCCCATCCGCCGATCATGATCGGCGGCGGCGGCGAGCAGCTGACGCTGCGCGTGCTGGCGCGTCACGGCGATGCCTGCAATCTCTTCGGCGATCCCGCTACGGTCCAGCACAAGCTCGAGGTGCTGCGGCAGCACTGCGAAGCCGAGCAGCGCGACTACAACTCGATCGAGCGCACTAATCTCACCAGCTTGTTACTGGCGCGCACCGACACCGAGTTGCAGGCGAAGCGCGATCGGTTGGGAGTGCCCGCTCAATTCCGCGGCTATGCGCTCACCGTGTCGCAGGCCGTCGATTTCATTGGCGAATATCAGAACGTCGGTTCGCAGTTGTTCATTACCAGCTTCGTCCGCAACGATTGGGAAAGCATGGAACTGCTGGCCGGCGACATCATGCCGCATTTCGACGCATGATGATACGATGAATCCCGTTCGACGCAGCACGGATCATCTTCGCTCGCACAGGCCGCTACTCATCACATCGAACTATTCCGTTGCATAGGATGTGGAACATCGCCACACGCAGAAAAAACGCGCCCGCGAGGTTAGCCTCGCGGGCGTGAATAAAGCAGACGCTCAGCCTGTCGGCGACTCGCCAAACTCTTCCAGCGCTTGATCGAACCACTCCACAATCATGGGCGCGCGCCGATCGAGGTGCTTCTGTATCGACAGGCGATATGCCTCCAGATAGACGCGCAGCACATCGTCCGGCAAGTGATGGGCGGCCAACAACCCCTGAATCCAATTCAGATCGGCTTCGAACAAGCCGATATCGCCCAGCCCCAGAGCCGCCATGAGGTATTGCGCGAAGTAGCCATTCGCCCCCGCCCGGCGCACCATCTCACGTAATTTGGGATCGAGCGTTGCCATCAGTTCGGCTTCGAGTAACGGCAACCGGTCACGATAGTGCTCGAATGCGCTGAGATATTCGCTAGACGTCTCGACCACTTCCGGCAGTGGCCAGGGCGCGTGCAAGACACCTTGAACCGCACGAGGAATATCCAGCAAGGATTCGCTTAGAAAATGCCCGGCCACGTGCCGGCGCAATTCGGGTTGCTGATTAAAAACACGCCCACCAAACGCGAACGGAATATGCAACTTGGTGACACTACTCGCCATGGCCCGGAGCGTATACGCCGTCGGTAGATGCTGCGCTGAGGCAATGACCAACTGCGGCCGCATTGCCGTGAGCATGTGCTCCAACCGATCGAGCGGGACATTGGCTCCCAGATCGATCACTTCCCAACCCTGTCGCCGCAGGAAAAGACTGATCACCAGCAGGCTGATCGTGTGCTGTTCTTCCGGCGGGCCGGCCACCACCACACGTTCCGAGCGCGTCGGCGCCGGCCCGGCGGCGATCATCGTCTGCAGGCGGCGCGCCGCCAGTGATGCAGCGAAATGTTCCTGCTGCACCGCCACGTCTCCGCGATACCACCCCTCGCCAATTTCCGCCAGACCGCGCAGCATCACTTCCAGCACCACGCTCTCCAATGGAAACAGCGCAAACGCCTGCCCCAGCATTTGATCGGCGCGCGGCGCGTCAAAGTTCAAACAGGCCTGCACCCATTCCTGCCGTGCCTTGGCCAGTTCGCCCGCCTCGTTCAGCGGCGCGTTCTGCGCCATCATACTGTGCGAGGTGACTTGCAGGGGGTCTTTGCCTTCGCCTTCCAGGCCCTTCCACATATCGACGATGCGGCTGATGCTCATGCCCTCGTGCTGGCGCGCGCTCATCCACTTCAGCAGATCGATGTCACGCTGCGAATAGAGGCGATGCCCGCCCGATGTGCGGCGCGGCTTAGGCACACCATAGCGCCGCTCCCAGGCACGAATCGTATCGGGCTTCAGGCCGGTTTCGCGCACGACAGCTTTCAAGTTGAAAGTAGGCACATCGTTGGACAAAGTGATACCCTCGGTAGGGGCGCGGTCGCCGCGCTCTTCTCTAGATTATACAAGGTCTGCCAGTTTTTTGGCATGTAGCCACCTCAAGTTTGATGTGCTGCGCCAGAACCTTGACGCCGGTTGCCCTTTCACCAGCCATCTCAATGCGCTCGACCGGCGCGTTGTAGGTGAAACGCGCACCCTTTTCACCCGGTCCAATCCGCTCAGTAGAAAAACCCGGTTTCACCAGCGGCCATAATTGTGCTATAACAGTAGCATCACTCACGCAGGAGAGACTGCCATGGCGAAGGCCCGTAACGATCGTATCCAGACTCTGATCGACCAGATCAGCGTGCCACCCGGTCAGAAGATCAACCTCAAGAAAGACTACGACCCCGGCGACACCGGCGACCTGATCAAGAAGAAAGACGCCCCGGAAATGTTGGCCGAGGGCATTCAGCAATTGGCCGAGTACCAGGACAAGTTGTACGCACAAAATACCTACTCGTTGCTTATCATCTTTCAGGCGATGGACGCCGCCGGCAAAGACGGCGTCATCAAACACGTCATGTCGGGCGTGAATCCGCAGGGCACGCAGGTGTATAGCTTCAAAGCGCCCAGCGATGAAGAGCTCGATCACGATTATTTGTGGCGCAACTTCAAGACCCTGCCCGAACGCGGGCGCATCGGCATCTTCAATCGATCGTATTACGAAGAGGTGCTGGTGGCGCGCGTGCATCCCGAAATTCTGGAGCGCCAGCGCATTCCGCCCGAACTGAAAGGCAAAGGTATCTGGAAGCAGCGCTTCGAAGAGATCAACAACTTTGAAAAGTATTTGACCCACAATGGCGTCGTGGTGTTGAAGTTCTTCTTGAACGTCTCCAAGGCCGCGCAGAAGAAACGCTTCCTGGAGCGGATCGAGTTACCCGAGAAGAATTGGAAGTTCTCCACCTTCGACGTGCAGGAACGTGAACATTGGGAGGAGTATCAAGCCGCTTACGAAGACATGCTCGATCACACCAGCACCGAGCACGCACCGTGGTACGTCGTGCCCGCCGATCACAAATGGTTCACGCATCTGGCGGTGGCCGCGGTGATCGGCAAGACTTTGCGCGATCTGAAGCTAGCGTATCCTACCGTCAGCGAAGAGCACCAACAGGAGTTGTTGAAAGCCAAGGAAATGCTGGAAAGTGAAGTGTAAAACGTAATGCGTCCCACGGGAGGCTGCGCACTAAAACGCAATCGGCATTCCGAGTTCCGCATTCTGCATTCCGAATTCCAATGAGGTGTGCTATGAAGAAAATTCTCGTGTTGCATTTGGGTGATGATGAAGAGACGACGACCGCTTCCTTCCTCGGTCAAGCGATCGAGATTCACCGTCTGGGTACAGGTGGCGATGCCGATCGAGCCGGGGCGCTGATCGCGCAGTATGATGGCAAGGTCGATGCCATCGCGCTGGAAGGCTTCGCGGCGCAGCTCAGACTCGGCGCGGAGTCACGCGTCCACGCCATCGGCGCGGCGCTGAAATCCGCCACCGCGCACACGCCCATCGTCGATGGCAGCGGCGTGCGTGACGGGCTGGAACGTTGGGCCGTGATGCTGGCCGATCGGGCGCAGCCGGGCATCTTCGCCGAGAAGATCATCCTCATGACGCCGGGCTTGAATCACGCCGGGTTGATCGACGAACTCAACAAGCACAGTCGCACCATCCGCTACGCCGATCCTTTTGTGTTCTTCAACCTGCCCGACTTCCCACTGATGGGCAGTAAACAAACGCTGGGACAGGCGGCGGGCCTCACGCTCGATCGGCTGCACGACGCGCCGTTTCGCCGTTTGCATCCGCTGGCCGGTACGCCCAATGCACACCGGCCTGAATCGCCGTTTCATTCCGCCGATATTCTGGCCGGTGACATCGGCGCGATTCGACGTTATGCGCCCGCGTTGCTGCCGCACAAAACGATCGTGGTGGAGTATGCTACCGCGTCTGATCTGGAAGACCTGCGCGAACGCGGCGTCTCGATCGTGGTGACGCTGATGCCGTCGTTGGCTGGCAAGGGCGAGGTGGGGCAATGGTCGGCGGCGACGATCGAAGCGGTGTTTGCGGCCCTGCGCCCGGACCCGACCGTGCCTCTCAGCGAAGACACTTATCTCGATCTGATGGCCAATCTCGATTGGACGCCGGCCATTCGTTATCTGCGGCCCGATGAAGCCGGCATCAACAAGTTCGCCTTTGTCATTCATCCGCTCAGCGTGAAGTTCATTCACAAAAACAAGTGGCTGCGCTGGACAAAATATCTGCCCGACGAATTGACCGAAACGCTGGTAGCATTGATGCCGCCGTTGTATATCTCGCGCATCACCGGCGGACAATCTCCGGCGACGGGTCAGCGCATCGAAGGTTATCTCTACTCGCTGGGCGCGACACCGCGCAAGATGATGCAGAACGGCGAGCGCTTCACGTATTCGCGCTTGAATGGAGCCGCGCGCATGGCCGAGCGCAAAGGCGCGCGCATCATGGGCCTCGGCGCGTTTACCAGTGTCGTCGGCGATGCGGGCATCACCGTGGCGAATGAATCCGACATCGCCATCACCAGCGGCAACAGTCTCACCGTGGCGGCGACGCTCGAAGCGGCGAAGCAAGCGGTCATTCAGATGGGCGCGACCGATCTGACCAAGGGCAAGGTGATGATCATCGGGGCGACGGGATCGATCGGGGCGGTGTGCGCGCGCTTGCTGGCACAGGCGATCTACGATGTGGTGCTCGTCTCGATCGAACCCGCCAAGCTGATCGAACTCAAGCGCAAGATTCAACAGGAGACGCCGGGATCGACCGTGACCATCGCGACGCACGCGGCCGATCTGCTGGGCGAATGCGATCTGATCGTGACGGCGACTTCGGCATTTGGACAGCGTGTGATCGATATAACGAAGTGCAAGCCCGGCGCGGTGATCTGCGATGTGGCCAGGCCGCCCGACATCAACGAAGCCGAAGCCGCGCTGCGCCCCGATGTGCTGGTCATCGAAAGCGGCGAGGTGCTGATTCCGGGCGACATCGATTTCGGTTACGACATCGGCCTGCCGCCCAAGACGTCGTATGCGTGTCTGGGTGAGACGGCGCTGCTGGCGATGGAAGGCCGCTTCGAAGATTACACGCTGGGCCGCAACATCGAGATCGAGCGTGTGAAGGAAATCTATCGCCTGTTCAAGAAGCACGGCTTCAAGTTAGCGGGCCTGCGCTCGTTCGGCAAATACATCACCGAAGAAGATGTGGCGCAGAAACGCCTGCTGGCCGAAGAACTGCGCGCGAATGCGGAGAAGTTCGCGCAGGTGAAGCGCGACTCGGCGGAAGCGCTGGCGAAGATTCCGGTGATGTCGAAGGGCGTGGGACGATCCGCAGGGCCGGGGAAGAAGATCATGCTGATCGGCGGATCGATCAGCTTGGCGATGTTGGGGATGTATGTGTTGGGGCGAAGAAGGCGGTAGTTGGTTGTTGGCGGCTAGCAGCCTGTCGGAGAGGAAATCTCAGCCCCTGTTTGTGGGTGTNNTGTTCTCTCCGACAGGCTGCTAGCGGCTGGCAGTTGGAAATGCGACGGGCGTGAGGGATCACGCCCGTTCTTTTGTGACTCTGAAATGCCTTCCTGACAAGGCATAACGGCTAGTTATCGTTAAGCCCAAATGGTTTGTGCGTATGCAGCCGCTCTTTCCAAGAATTTTCGAGTAGGATTACATCGCTGGTATCTGTATTCGGCGCGACTAATTCTAATATAGTAAAACGAAAATTCTGGGAATCGCGTCGTTTAAGTAAGCGATTACCACCGTGCCCACTGGCAGCATAGTTTTGCCATCTGCGAAGAAGGTTGTTCTCACCATAAGCAGAGCCGACGTAACCTTTCCCATCAGAAGTGTCGAATATATAAGAGTTTATGCACAATAAGAGTC
>PMCF01000260.1 GCA_003154115.1 Anaerolineae bacterium | reverse complement strand
CACAGAATCCGTTAGAGTCAGAAAATATGAATGGCGAATTGGCTACATTGCGACAAAGCCTGTGATTGAATGGAAGTTGTATCTGCCTGTAATTCAACGTGGTAATTAGCGGATCAATTTCCAGTCTGCAAACACTTGCACAGCCAAGTCTGAGGTCAATAAAATGATACGAATCAGAATAATCATAGTTGGCTTGATCGGAGCGACAGCGGTTCTGATGGGTTTATCAACCAATTTGCTGTCATTGGCGCGCATCAAGACGGCCAGCATGCCTTCTTTTTCGATAGATTTTACCGGACCAGAAGAGGTTGTTACCTTTTCCGCTCAATATGGTGTTCAATGGGTGCCGGATGAAAATGTCACGTACATCAAATCCGATGGGAATATTCATTTGTGGGTGGCTGGTGGAGTGCCCAACACGCCCGGTGGTACGTATTATTTCACGGGTGCAGGTTTTGATAACCTTGCCCCGCATCAAACTAGCAGCGGCAACGCAGTCCCGGTTCTCACCCCAAGCGGATCAGGTTTTGACAAGGATTATGCCGGCGTTGGCAGCGTGATCCGCGCCGCCAACGGAACTGATCTGCTGATGTTTTATCACGGCGAAGACCATACTTGCAGCACTGACGGCCATGATCGGACAAAAGCCGGTATCGGCCTGGCCCGTTCTTCCGATGGCGGCATAACCTGGAATCGGCTAGGGCAAGTCATCAGCAGCTCTGAAACAATACCAGCGGATTGCATCTATGAGGGGTTCAAAGGGGCGGGTAATCCGACCGTGTTGATCAGTCGGAATGGCCAGTATCTCTATATGTACTACATGGAATGGGTTTCCACGCATTCGTCGGATGCGATTAGCCTCGCCCGCGCTTCCGTCAACAGTGATGGTGCGCCAGGGGCCTGGTACAAATACAAGAACGGCGGTTTTAACGAACCAGGGCTGGGTGGCAAAAGCGACGTTGTTATTCAACGTGCTACAGAAACCGCTGGTTATGCCGGTGTTCCCAATGTTACCTTTAACTCTTTTCTGAATCGATATCTGGCCATCGTTATGGGACATGACGGATTCTATTACACCTCATCGGGTGACGGTTTGATCTGGGATACTCCGAAACGCTTTTGGGACGTTCCGGCTATTACCAACTCCGCCTTGGTGACTGGCGATAACTTCTATTATTACCCTACTTTGATTAGCGTTGATCAAAATACCGATGATCTTACGACGCACACGGCCTACCTCTACTATGCGCATGGCCTCAAAAACACCACACCGCATTTTATGGCACGCCGCCCGGTAAGAATCGGTTACGACACTTTCCTGCCGCTAATTGCCAGGGAAATGGGTAACAACTGCACGGGCCTCGATTGGCAACAGCCCTGCTTTGTTCTAGCTGATCGATATGTTGTCGGTGATATCGTTATTGATGGGATGGTTCAACATGATTGGGGCATCGACGAAGGCACCGTCGCCTTTTTTGAAAAGCAGTCACTCGTCTATGCACAATGGGGCGCTGGTTATTATCCGGGGACGCTTGACACAGCCGCCACGCGCATTGAAGACGAGTTGGCACATGGCTGCGGCTCATCCTGCAACAAAGTGCGATTCGTAGTGGTTCGTTCGACCGGACAACAGGACGCTTTGTGCTATTATCCTGATGGCTCAACACAGCCCCTTCAAAGTAATGATACAGGAACGTGGTGCCCATGAACGAGGTTCTGCTTCGACACAAGATGATTATCATGCTTCTATAACAAAGCTGGGCAAGTCTATAGATGACGGCAACATACACAAACGCACCTATTCGGCGCTGAGGTTGTAGGCAATAAGTCCGCCATTTCTCGTTATTCCCTAGACTTCGCAGTAACTTGAAATTCAGAGGTGAATGTGACTGACTCAGAACAAGAGAATTCAATGCCGCAAGTGGTTTCGACGTCCAATGTAAGCGGTGGTGTGCAAGCCAATTTGGAGGATGGAGATCTTAATGTCGATGGTGACGTTATTGGCCGCGATAAAATTATCAGCGCTAGCACTTACATCGGGCATGTCGAAGTGCATGTGCATGGCGGTGCGTCGACGGGGAGTGTCGAGATTCCGGTGCCCAGTGTCAAGACCGCAAGAGTGTTCATCTCCTACAAACGGGGGTCTAATCCCGATCAGCTATTGGCGGATGCTCTGTATGAATTCTTGTCGCGCGGCGGTCACCAGGTCTTCATAGATATCACGATACGGATGGGCGACGCCTGGCTAGAGGAAATCGATCGGCAGTTGAAAGCCAGTGATTTCCTAATCGTGCTGTTGTCCAGGCAGTCGGCGGACAGCGAAATGGTGGGGGCTGAAGTTCGTCGCGCGTACAAATATCGCATGCTGCAAGGACGCCCACAGACTTTGCCCGTGCGCGTAGCCTATGAAGGACTGCTGCCTTACTCAATCGACGCGTTTCTGAATCCCCTGCAATACGTGCTATGGCAGAGCGAGGCCGATACAGCGCGGGTCTGTGAAGAGGTTCAGCAAGCAATTGTTGGCAACCTGCCTGATCAGACCCCGATGCGGGTCCAGCTCAACCCGAATCGGTTGGCCATGTCTGACGATGGCCGTCTCATCACCGATGAGGCGACGTTTCATCCGCCCCTGCCAGGATTCGATCCGCGTTTCTTGCAGCAGCTCGAAGTGCCGGGCGGAGCCGTAAAGCTCAGCGATAAGCTGTACGTGGAGCGCGAGGCTGATGTGCGTCTGAAAGATCAGCTCGCCAAATGGGGCTCGACGACGACCATTCGAGCCCCGCGTCAGACGGGCAAGACTTCGCTATTGATGCATAACATTTACACGGCGCGCTTGCAAGGTCATGCTGTGGTGTTCTTCGACGTGCAGGGCATTGGCCGCGAGCGTTTGGCCTCGATGGATGTGTTCCTGCGCAGCTTGGCCGAAGCGATCTCTGACGAGTTGGGCCTCGACGAGGCACTGCTCGATCAGGCGTGGCAAGGTAAACGAAGTACAGCAGTTAGACTTCAGCGATTCTTGGAGAAACAGGTTCTGCCGGGTTTGGACAAGTCACTGATCCTGGCGATCGACGAAGCGGATGGCCTGTTAAAGACCAGCTTCTACACCGACTTCTTCGGCCTGTTGCGTTCCTGGCATAATCGGCGCGCGACCAGCCCGGAATGGGATAAATTCAGCATGGTATTGGTGATCTCGACCGAACCATATCTGCTTATCCCCGATGTGAATCAATCGCCATTCAATGTAGGGCTGCACCTGGAATTGAGCGATTTCACGATCGAACAGGTGCGCGACCTTAACACGCGGCACGGTACGCCAGTGGCGGCGGCCAACTTGCCAGCCCTGATGAATTTGCTACAAGGACATCCTTATCTCACGCGTCGGGCGTTGTATGCGCTGGCCGCCGAAAGCATGAGCTGGGCCCAGCTCATGCTCGACGCGCCAACCGATGAAGGGCCTTTCAGTGATCATCTGCGGCATCAATACTGGAATGTGCGTGACAAGCCTGAGCTCAGGCAGGCACTGAAAGAGATTGTCAAAACGTGCCGCTGCTCGGATGAATTGGCTTTCTTCCGTTTGCTGAAGGCTGGTCTAGTGAAAGGCAGTGCCGCCCATTGCACGTGTCGCTGTGGCCTCTACGAGTCTTACTTCAGGGGCAAGCTGTTATGACTCTCAACCCACGAACTGCGTCTACTGATTTTTTTGTGGCAGGCGGCACGCTGCCGGCCAGCGCTCCATCATATGTTAGCCGCCCGGCCGATGAGCAGCTATTCACTGCTGCCTCGGCTGGTGAATTTTGCTACGTGCTCACTACGCGTCAGATGGGCAAGTCGAGTTTGATGGTACGGACGGCTGGCCGCTTGAAAGATCAGGGTATCCGCACAGCCATCGTCGACTTGACCGGGATTGGGCGCAGTGTGGAGGACACATGGTATCTGGACTTCTTGAGCGTATTGGCCGATAAGTTGGGCCTGGCTCAGGATGTTGAAGCCTGGTGGCACGCACATGCCACGCTGGGCGCCGTGCTACGTTTTAGAAGTTTTCTGCGCGATGTTGTTCTAACGGAGATTAGTGATCAGATCGTTATCTTTGTCGATGAGATCGATTCTACCCTGGGACTGCCGTTTGCCGACGATTTCTTTGCCGCCGTGCGCGCAATTTATAACGAGCGCGCCGACGACGCCCAATTCAAGCGGCTGACCTTCATTTTCCTCGGCGTTGCTGCGCCGGCTGATCTGATTAGGGATCGCACTCGCACGCCATTCAACATCGGCCAGGGTATCCTATTACGCGATTTTGATCGGACAGATGCAACGGTGCTAGAGCAAGGGCTAGATGCGGTGTATCCCGGTCAGGGCAAACCGATTCTCGATCGCATTTGTGAATGGACTAACGGCCATCCGTACCTAACGCAAAGGCTATGCCGTGAGGTGGTTGATCAAAAACGCATGGAGCCATGGACGCCGCTCGAAGTCGATCAAGTTGTGACCGATCTGTTTTTGTCAGATCAGACCAATCGTGAGCAAAATTTGCAGTTTGTGCAAGATCGCATACTAAAGCATCCGCGCCGCCGAGAGCTGCTCAAGCTGTACGGCAAAGTGCGTGCGAATTGGCCAGTGGCTAACGATGAACAATCGATGCTGCAAAACCAACTCAAACTGGCAGGCTTAGTCACCACCGATGAAAGAAATCTGCGGGTTCATAACGTAATTTATCGTAGTGTGTTTGATGAGAAGTGGATCACAGCGAATATACCACGTGACAACAATCGCTTGGTAACTTATGCGGCCATTGCGCTCGCCGCATTAATAGTGGGGCTGGCTGGCTTTGTGTTGTTATACAATTCGAACGTACAGCATCAGTCTGAACAACTGCAGCTCGAGTTCGCGCAGGCCAATACCCCTGTGGAGCGTCTCGATCGCCTAGCGCAACTATTCGATTTGCAGGGCCTGCTCACTGATTCAGACTTTGACGATACAGCGCGTCGATTGTTTTTCGACCTCGACAGCCAACAAGATCAATTGGCTTTGCTCCAGGTGGATGATGATCGGGTGGTAAGGGTGATTAAAGGGTTATACACTGCGTTGGCGGATGTGGACAAGAGCGGTGAAAACGATGTTTTGTTGACAGCGATGCGTGACGCACTGCAAAAAATTGGAGCCCGAGTTGCAGATGCGCCGCGTTTGTACAACGAAATCGATTACTGGCTACAAGCACGAATAGCGGCCAGACAGAATCGACCAAGCGAAGCAGTGGCAGAGTATGGCAAAGCAATTCAGGCGAACGTGGACGATAACAATCCATCGCTCCACTTTGAGCGGGCGCAGATTCGGCTGGAACAGCCAGCGCCCATTTATCCCGATGTGTTAAGCGACCTCGATGCAGCAATTGCGGCGGCCCGCAAAGTTTCCATAGCTAGGCCCGGTGAGCCCGACTCTGGCACAACTGCAATCCTTACGCCTACTCAGTTGCCTACAGCCAGTAGCCCACTTGTCACGCCACAATTTGGTGGGACATTGATACCAGTGGCGACTGGCGAAGCTAACTCCAAGCCTGTTGTGACCGCAAGTGTTTCTGGCACGACCATTGCGCCGACGATAGAAGCAACGACTAACGATTCTCTAGTACCGATTCCGATAGCGACTGACCAGCCAAAATCGCTGCCGACGCCCGCAGCATCACAACCATTTCGCTCTCAGTTTATTAGCTTTGTGCAAATTGCGAGTGCTGTGAGACGACTTGTTGACAGCAGTCCAGGCTTGGGTGCTTTCTTAGCAAACTCCTCAGAGTCCTACAGCAATTTACAGAACGCGCAGCTGGTGCGAACTTTAGATCCGTCGCCACTATCTACACCTACTTCGCCGCTCTGGACGCAAGGATCAGGGGACATTGCGCCCCAGACTATTTATCAATTAGCAGTCTGCGCGACTGACTCTCAACGACTTTATGCTGGTACCCGAACGGCGGGCGTATACGCCACGATGAATGCGGGCGCTTCATGGACGCAGAGCAGTCTCAGCAATGTACTCGTCCGTGGCGTGGCTGTAAATCCGACGAATTGTAATGAAGCGTATGCGTTTGCGTGGGGGCAGGGCATGATGAAAACGATTGACGGCGGCAAAACCTGGCAAGCTGTCAATTCGGGCTTGGGTGAACCGTATGGGTACTCTGTTCTAGTAGATCCCTCAAATCCGCAAGTGGTTTATGCCGGAACCGACACATTGGGTGTATATGTCTCGATGGATGGCGGCACAAACTGGTCGCATATGGCCATCTCCAACACTGCGGTGATGGGCTTATCGCTGGGGGCGGACAATACAGTGTACGTGGCGACATTTGGTATGGGCGTGTATAGCCTGAAGAACAACATCGCGACAGCGTTACATGGCGGTGATTTGTCTGCTACAGCAAATGTGTTTGCCGTGGTCGCGATTGCGCCGTCCACGGTTTTTGCGGCAACCGAGACCGGCTTATACCGTTCAGATAATGGCGGGACGACATGGAAACTAATACCGTCGTTGTCAGATACTGGCCGCGTGTTCTCGGTCTTGATTAATCCCCGCGATACTCAGATCGTCTACGCAGGCGTTGAATTCAGTGGCGTTTATCGCAGCGCCAACGGTGGTCCGCTCACAGCCTATAGTCTAGGGTTACCGTCAACAGGGGTGCGCGCGCTGGCAAGTGGTTCAGCCACTTCGACTTATCTGCATGCTGGAACAGTATCCAGCGGTACATGGCGCATAATGTATCCATGATTTCAAGGCAAATTAAGGTCATACGTCTTCAACTCAGTAGCCCACTGGCCAATTCATTATCAGCCAGATCAACAAGAGTGTATTCGGCGTACAAAAATTGAACCTATGATCAACATTTGCATATAGGGCCTGATGCACCTGGAACAATTGAGTGAGAACATAACCAGAAATCTGATATGCGCAATGTGTAAGGTGATCCTCGGCTGAAGATTTCTGCCTAAAGACAAAGTTCAGTTAATTTGCCCATCTCTAAACCTATGTCTAAGCAACATTAAGCCACTAGAATTTCCTGTCTAATTCTGAATACATGTGTTTGTAGATGAATTAGGTTCGATTCTAGTGTCGTGCCGTGCCCACACACGCAAACAGCGGTTGTGATTGCATCAACAATCAACGCCTAATGAGTTTTGGTAGTTAAATTTACTCAGGAGCCAAAAGACCCTGGGCATTGCCCAGGGTCTTTGTATGCTCCGCAGTTCGTGGTCACGTGCTGGTGGATGCGTCTGTCATGTCGGTAGCACACGCTCACTGGCTTGCGTGGATGACTTGTGGCGCGCTACACTGCGCCGCAGATCGCGCTGCAACCGTCGGAGTATCTCACACTCCTGATAAACCGAGAACGTGCGAGGCTCCATCATCCCCAACATCTCAAAGACCGCCGCGACTGAAACCGCGCGACCCTGACGGGCTAACACCTGTGCGATGGCCCAGAGGTAGATCGCGGTATGGTCGCCATCCAACGGGAAAGCCAGCGACGCGGTAAACAGGTAGGCGCACACCTCTTCGAGGGTGGCCAGGTTACATTCGATTTTACCGACGGTCTCGTCTGTCACCTGTTCTAGGCGAGCGGCCGGGATCGCGGTGATGAGCCAGTCGGGCACGCAGTCGGCCCAACCGGGATTGTGCAAAACGATGGGGCCGCTGAGATAGCGGCGCTGCTCAACGGTAAGCGGGAGGGTCTGATCGTTGTGTATGTGGTTCATGTGATAACTCCGCTAGATCAAGCACCTCGCAACGCCAGCCGCGTGTGCGGCCATATTGCTCGATCTGAGCGCGTGACCAGTGCAACAGATAGCACACGATCGGCGCAGCGCGTACCGCGCGATTGGCGTTGAGGATGACGCCGCAGTAGAAATGGGCCGCAGTCTGCGCTGCGTCGATCACGAGGAGTTGATCAGGCATTGTCGTCCTCCTTCGAGACCGCGCGGCCTTCATCATCCAGCAGCGGTAGCGCGTCGACAGTCTCGGCCACCAGCGCGTACACCCGCTGATCGCTACCCAGCAGGAGTTCGACGTTGCCCTCCCACGG
Organism: Anaerolineae bacterium; assembly: GCA_003154115.1. Classification (GTDB taxonomy): domain Bacteria; phylum Chloroflexota; class Anaerolineae; order Fen-1058; family Fen-1058; genus Fen-1058. The sequence goes on along the minus strand of PMCF01000260.1, from coordinate 17,534 downwards.
ATAAGTGTCTTCGCCTGGCGCGCAGTCGCCGATTTCCAGAAAGCCACCGCTCGGTTTCCCGTCGGGCATGGGCCCGAAAGTCACTCCGCCTACGACGAACGGTGTCAGTGCCGGCAGGCCCAGTTGCTGCAAGACCTGCGGCGACTGAATGGGACAGGTGGCGGCCAGATAGACCGGCTCCTGCAATCCGGCCTGGCGCGCAGCAGACAGCACTTTGCGTTTGGCAGCCGCCGTCATGGCCGGGAATTGGCTAAAGACGACGATCACAGATCCCTGCGCACCGCGCAGAACGTGCAGGCGTTTGACGCCAAGGTTGTGTTGGTTCACGGTTCCTCCAGTGCAAAAGTAAATCCGGCAAGTCGGTGGACTCGCCGGATAGTGTTTTCGGTCTCCGCTCAGCGATGCTGAACGGTCGGTGTCGTTGCGGTGGATTTACTCCACGAGCTCAGCGCCAGCAGTCAGGCGCTTGACCAGTGTGTCCAGGCGGCGCAGCTCGTGTTCGTAAGCGACTTCTTCGTCTTCGCCGGGATCGACGACGCTGCCGGCGTCATCGACGGCTGCGCGGACTTCGTGCAGGGTAGCGAGCAAATCTGTGCGCGTCACCACACCCGGATTAGTCTGATCGAGATCGTTCACGTTCGTCGTCACGATCAGCGGATCGCTCAGATCAATCTCGACCCACTCGGCCAGGCAGGCTTGAAGGTCACGGGCCGATTCGCAGTAGGCGATCGCATCGTCACCGATAAACGAAACGACGGCTGCTTCCCCGATCTGCGCCCGCAGATCAGCCGCGGCGTCGAGGTCAAAGGTTTCTGCCGGCGACATAGCGACCGCCTGAGAACCGTCCGGTGTTTCCACCAAGACCAGCCAGCAGTGGCGGGGATCAATGAGCGGCATGATCTACCTCCGCGCCGGTTTGTTTCTCGATCAGCGCGGCCAGGCGCTGCTGTTCGGTCTGAACCTGCTGGATGGCGGCGGCGATCTGTTTCTTCAGACTCGGCAGAAGTCGATCGATCTCTTGACTCACTTTGAGGTCGCCATTGATGTCGCTGAGTTTGCGCTGTGCGGCATGCAGTCCCTCCAACACAGTGCGCGCAGATACCTCGCGCTGCTGCGCCTGTTGCAGGGCACGCGAGCCATACTCCAGAATGTCCCCCTGCAGCGTGTCATCGATGAGGCAATCGTCCGCCGACCATTCGTCGAATTCTTCCGCGCACCACTCCGAGAGGCAGCCGTCTTCGTCGGCGATGTGCAGCAGCCAGCCGCGGAAGGTCTCGGCGTAAGTGCGGTACGTCTGCAGCATCTGCCGCGCATCGCCCACGAGGATGATCAACGGTTGACCGTTATCTTGGGAGATGCTGGCCCGCGGATTGAGATAGAACGGCAGATCTACGCCGCTCCAAGTGATTCGTCTGGCGTTAGCCACCCGACTGCCAGGTTTGCGCTTCTGCCCGACGATTTTGACGGTGTTGAGCGGCGAGACGTCATCGTCGTTGGTGACCACCCGCAGACCGCGCGTCTGATCGTTCAGCGCCAGCCAGTTACCCAGCGTGGGCGCGTCCAGCCAGCGGACGGCCGCGGCGCGCGTGTTCCGCACCAGCAGGTCGTAACGGTCCTCGAGATCCAGGGACGGGTAAGTGCCCGGCCCGTCCTCGCAGTTCTCCCACTGGATCGTGGCGGTGCGGAAGTCGTCGACATCAAAGCGCGACCAACTTAGGTGATAGCGCAGGATGCTCAGCACGGTGTTTCGGTCGAGATAGTGGGTGAGGCCCTTCACGCTCTTGGCCTCAACCACATCCGGCAGCGTGTCGGCATACGCCTTCACCAACGCCAATACATGATCGCAGCAGGCCTGCGCGATGATCTGCGCCGCCGCTGCGAGATGGGCGTCATCCTGCAGATCGTTGCGGTCCGGCAGTTTGGGTGTGACGCCGCAGGCCGGATCGACAAACCAAACAAACTGCGGATAGTGATCGTAAGCGGCGCGAATTTCACGCGGCTGCTGCTGGAACGCCGTGTGCAACGCGTGCGCGAACGCTTCCGACTTCAGATCGCGGTATTCCCAGACGGCGGTGTAGGAAGCGGGATCGGTGTAGCTACCCTGCTTCCAGAGCACCCGTCCGACCGGCGTCTCGAGCAGCACGTCGTGCGCGATCTCCGGTGCATTGACAACGGCCCCGTTGAAGGTCACCGTGAAAGGATAGAAGGTACGCGCCCGCTGGATGTCATCCGCCAGTTCCGGGTGCTGCTGCTTGAGGGTCAGCGTGAGGCTGAAACCCTGAAAGAATGGTTCCGCCTCATAGACTTTGGCCGATGCCAATGCTTTGAGTTGGCACTTCCATTCGGCCCGCCAATTGGCGGAGCGCGCGACCACGCGTTCGATCAGCGCGCCATTCAACACGCTAATGAAGCCCATACCGGCCGCTTCGACGACGCGGGTTTCATCCCAGTCGCTGCGCCCGATGGTCATGAGCGCCTCGACTTCCGGGCAGCCGCGCCCGTTGTCGGTGATGGTCAAGACGGTCTGCGTGGCGTCGCTCGTCACGCGCACTTCCGTGGCGCCGGCGCGAAACGCGTTCTGAAATATCTCGCGCAGCGTGGGCAGCCAGCCGCCGAAGAAGCGCGGCACTTCGTTGATGAAACGGTCGGCGATGGTCGGGTTTATGATACGATGTGTCATGGTTAGTTCCTCCAGTGATTTAGGCGCAATGGCCTGAGTTAAGAAAAGTTCCGGGGAGCCATCAGGCTCCCCGGTCAGAGCGGTTAAGGTGCAAGGGCGATGCGCGTTGGCACCAGACCGAGCTGGTGATTGGTCTGCGCAATCCAGGCCAGCGCGTGAGCGGGCGTGTCCGCCCAATCGGTGCCCTGATCCTCGATCATGATCTGGCCGTAGTGGGCTGCCTGAGTTTCAAGCTGCGCGAGCAGACTGTCAGCGATCTGGTCGATCGGCATGATCAGGCAGGCCAGCGGGGCGTGATCTGGATCGCACAGGCTGAAGACCGAGAGTTCACGGGCGTGTTCGTGCAGGCCGCGCGTCATTCTCGGCATCATCTGCGGCCAGTGGTTGGCGTTCCATTTCGCCACCGGACGTGAAGAGATATGTCTCCGCACCATCCTGGCAGGCCCAATCAAAGACACGCACGCGCACTCCAGCAGGCGGTGTGCATCTCATCAAACCGTGGGCGTCGATCTCGACGATCACTTCGATCTCAGCCGGTGGCTTGTCGACAACCTCGGATTCAGCGCTCAGTAGATCATCGTCGCCGCGTGTCACGCGGTCAGGTTCAGCGTCGACTTGCGCCAGCAACGACGCCCACATTCGTTCGGTGGCATCGGACCACGCGGGCCACACGGCATCGATCTCCGGGGCGCCGCCGTTCGCCAGTTCCGCCCGCAAGCGTTCCAGTCCGGCGAGTTCTGCCGCGTAGCGATTGTCCCCGACCTGCAGAGCAGACAGGGCTTCATCGATCGCGTTCAACCAAGGAGAGGGTGTGGACAAGATGTATGCTAGCAGAAGCTCCGGTTGCACTGGTCGCGCCTGGTACTGATCAACGGTGACCAGCAACGCCGGGAGTAACGACGGATCAGCACTCACGGCGCAGGCTGCGTTCATCACCGGGATGGCCGCGCTCGTCCAGTGCAGATACTGACGGATCGTGTTTTTCAATTGCTCGACGCGATCGCGGATTTGATCAGCGGCCACTGGGCCGGCGAAGCCGGCGGCTTGCGAAAGTTCGGTTGCTGTTGCTGCGATAGCAGCTTCAACCGCGCCATGCACAGCCTGTACGATCGGGTTGGTTGCTTCGGTCATAGGGAGTTCCTCCAGTCAAAAGATTTTTGAGCCTATGGATACAGCCTCGGCCCGCGTCAGTCGTCGAGCGGGGTGCGCTCGACGACTATCGTGGGACGACGCAGTGGCGTCATCAGGGTTGAGTCAGGGGTGGCGCAGGGGCAGGCCCAGTCGTTTTGCCTGCGCGTTGAGCAGCGCCGGCGAGACGGTGCGCCAGGTGGTGGTGCAATACCACTCCCGTTGTCCCTTGTGGGTTTCCCAACGTCCACAAGGCGGTCGGCCACAGCGCGGACATAGGACCGGCGCGCCGATGCCCGGTACGCGAAACATCAGAACCTCCGGTGGGGCGCGGGCGGTTCAACCACCCGCGTCGGTGTTAAGCGAGGCTGAGCAGCAGGCTGCCCAGTTTTTCCGGCAGTTGATCGGGCGTCGTCACGATCAGGCGCGTGAAGAGTTGCTGCATCTTGCGCTGTTCTTCGGCGTCTTCCGGGCCGTCGTTGAGATACAGCCCGATCGGGCGCACGCCCTGCCGCTCGGCCTGCTTCAGCCGTGCGATCGAGAGATCCCAGTCGCGGCCTTCACGACCCGACCAGACCGGCTGACCATCGTGCACGCACAGGATGATCTTGTCGCGCTCGGGGCGCTCCCGCAGGCTGGCGATCGCCAGATCCAGCCCGGCGAACAGATACTCGTTGCCCGCCGATGGCTCGTAACCCGCGATCAGCGCCTTGGGCCACTCGCCCCGATCGTTGAACGACACGATCGGTTCGAGACGCTCGTGGGGTGCGGCGTCGCGGCCCGCGCCAAAGAAGGTGACGGCGTGCGGAATCCGCAGCTGCTCCGCCGCCAGGCGCAGGGCCATCAACGCCAGTTTCACGCCGGGGGCCTTGCCCCGCATGGAACTCGACCAGTCGACCAGCAGATACAGCGCCAGGCTGCGCGGGGCGCGGCCAATTTCGGCGCGGCGCTGGAACGGCCGTTCCCAGTCGCGTTGCTCGAGGCGGTAGGTGTAGCGACCGGAAGTGGCGTCAGGCCGGGGGCGGACGTTGGGGCGTGGTTCCTGCAGGGCGGCTACGAGGCGGCGCGCCAGCGGCGCGGCCTGGTCTTCCAGACCGATGTAGGGCTGCGGTCTCGACCAGGAACGGCCCGTGCCTGAGTGATGCTCTTTGCTCTCGGCTGGCGCGCCGTCCAGGCCGGGGCCTTCAATGGCCGGGCCGTCCGGAGCGGGCCAGGCGGGATCAGCGGCGTCCCGTTTGTCCGGGATGCCGTCGCGCTGGACGCCCTTGAAACGGCGCGCGGGATTGCTTTCGGGGATGCGCAGCGTTTTCAGGATGTCGCGCGCGAGGCGAATCACTTCGCCGGTATCCGGCGCGTGCCACGCGGCCTCGACCAGCGGCCTGACCTTCGCCCACAACTCGAGCGAGGAGGCTGGCAGACCGTCAGTCGCCTGCATCTTCAAGCGCTTGAACATCTCGCGCTCACTCGAGCGAGTGTGCGCCCAGCGCCAGGCCAGGCAGGCCAGCAGCGCCTTGTATTCCGGCTTCGTTTCGCCGCCGTGCAGATCGCGGTAGACCAGATCGCCGAGCAGTTGCAGCGCGGGCGCGCCGCCGGGAAAAGCCGTGCCCATGCAGTTTTCAATACGGGCGTCTTCCAGCATATTCACGAGCTCACACAGCACGTTGTCTTTCTGATCCGGCCAAGCGGCGGTGTAGCGGGCGTGCCCCGCCTCGTGCAGGAGCAGGCCCTGCGTGGCGCGGAACTGCATATCGACGCTCTCCCGCGCGAACATTTCGGGATTGACCTCGATGCGTTTGAGATCGGGATAGTGCGCGCCGGTCTCAATCTTCGTCGTCAGCTCGACGGTGTACTTCCGGCCGCCGAGCAACAGCAGCGTCCACTTGGTCAGGCGGGTCTGCACGCTGCGCCAGATCCACCAGGGGGCGGTGAGTGTTTCCATCCTTCCACCTCACGCCTTCGGCAACTTACCTAGCGCGATCAGGTGATCGCTCAGGGCGTCGAAGTGACCCCGATCGAGCCGCCCGTCGGCGGTGCGGCCGCAGACCAGATCGCCCCACGTCAGGCGGGCCATGTCCATCACCTGCGGGCCGGTGTGGGCGCTGAACTCCACGCACTTGCGCCCCCACTCGATCAGCGAGGCGGTGTCGATCTGCCCCGGCATATCGCCGTTTTCGTGGACGCGGCGGCTTTCGATGGCGACGGCCACCAGCGCCTCGGCGCGCTGGCGTTCGAGGCCGGCAGCGCGCGCCAGCAGCCCAATCTCGGCCTCAGCCGCCGGATAGTCGAACTCAATGACCATCGTGAAGCGGCGGCGCAAAGCGGGATCAAGCGGGTAGACGGCGTAGTCTTTGCCGAAGTTGGCGGCGGCCACGATTAGCAGGTGATCGCACGGGCAGACAAAGACCCGGCTGTTGTCCTGCGGCACGCGAGCCACGTAGAACGGCCCGTCGCCGGCGACGTTCAGCCCTTCCTGCCGGCAGAGATCGCCTGACTTGCGGTTGAGAAAGCCGATCAGGAGATTGATCTGCTCGCGCGGAAACCTCGTCATCTCGTCCAGGAAGACGATGACGGGGTCGAACTGCGCCTCCTGAATAGCCTCCGCCAGCGGCCCGTTCTGCCACACACGCTCCTGCGCGCGCGGCACGATGTTGCCCAGGAAGTCCACGTCGAGCATGCCCTCCTTGCCCTCCAGGCGGAACAGGCGGACATCCGCCATCCGCCGCACTACCTCTTCGACGGCGAGCGTCTTGCCGGTGCCAGTCGGCCCGGCCAACAGCACGGTTTTGCGGCGTTGCAGGCCGGCATACATCAGCGCCGCCTGCGGGCCGACAAAACTGCCCAGACCCGCGGCGGTTGGCTCGGCCGGAGCCGGATGGGGAGCGGGAACAACTTTCTTCACTCGCTTTGCGGCCGGTGTGGGTTTCACCACGGGCGCGGCTGTACCGCGGCGATAGGTGTCGAGGGCATCGGCTTGATAGAAGGCCTCCATCGGGTAAGGGGCCGGCATAGCCGTCGCGTAGGCTGCTGTGAGCGGGCTGCGCGAACTGGCGCTGTCGATCACCTCCAGCCCTCCCAGGCGATCGTTGACTGGGTCAACCGGCCCGCCCTCGTAGCGCAGCGCGTAATACAGCTCGTCACTGGCGCGGCACAGTTCGGTTTTCAGCGGCTCTTTGACGCCGCCTTTCGCCAGCTGCACCAGATGCTCGTACTGATCCAATAGATCAGGGTAGTCGTCCTTGGCCGCCAGCGCGGCGGCGAGCACCAGCAGGCCGAGGTAATACGTCACCTTTTCCGGACCGCCATTGGGTAGATAGGCCCGCCAGGACGTGCCGCTACAGGCGTCGCCAGCCACCAGCGCCGACAGCGTCGGCGCACTGGTCGATTTGCTGACGGAAGTGACGAAACACGCGAACCGCCCGTCCAGTTTTCCGAAGCGGACTTCCAGGATGGCGCGGTGCTCGAGCGCCGCCAGAAGGGCGCGGATTAAGATAGCCGAGACGCCGGCTTCGCCGGTAGTATTGCGCGCCGCGCACCAGTGGGCGCTGCGCTCGCTGCCTGCCAACCAGGGCAGGCCGTCATCGGTAAAGGCAGATTTCTTGCGAAACAACAGAGAGACTTCCATGGTTCCTCCAGTGATTTCCCGCAACGGGGAGAAAATTCGGTCAGGGGACGACGTGCATCCGTCCCACGCGACAAGCCTGCACGTAGTTTGTGAAGCATTCACGTTGTTTGTGAAGGACTGTGGCGTATGACGAATGAAAAGCATTGACGGCACGAGGAGAAAAGAGAGAGAGGCGCAGGTGACGCCTCTCTCAGGTCAGTGGTGTCCGTTCGCGAGTGGACACGAGGGATACGGTGTTACCAAACCGGCACCGGATTAGTCTGGCTCGCCTTCGATAACTTCTTCCGCTTCCGATGGAGCGTCGGCATCGGGCTTGCCCGCATCAGCGCCCGACGGAACGTCGGCGACGATGGTCGGGGCGTTGAACAGCACCAGGCCCCAGTCAACGTACTGCTTGCCGTTGTGCTCACGCTTATCGCAGTACAGCTTGCCGCGCACGCTGATCTTCTGGCCCTTCTTCAACTCGGCGATAGCCAGCGGCACGCGCTCGTCGAAACCGCCTTTTTCCAACGGTTTGGCGAAAGACTTGACGTCCAGCCAGATCGGGTCTTTGTCTTCGCCCTGGAAGATGGCGATCGAAGTTTTGACCCAGGCGCGGCCGTCGCCGGTGTAGCGCAGGACGGGGTCCTGGCCGAGGCGGCCCATGCCCATGAACAGGTTCGCGGGCGGTTGATCAAACTTCTTGTTGTCGGACTTCGGTTGAGACTTCGCAGTGTTAGCCATGTGGCTCCTTTTCTTTTGCCCGAATGGGCGAGATAGTGGTGGTTTGCCCTGACTGGGCGCTTAACGCGGCGCAGTGCGCCGCTTCATCCCCGCCGCTGTGCCGCCACAATGTTGACGGCCAGAGACGAATGCTCAGACCGCAGCTCCAGCAGATCGATCTTCACACGCTGCACGCACCGTACAAAAACTGCACTCCCAGATTTCATCTGGCGCAGTGAGCACTGGTGGAAGATCAGTCTGCACAGCCAGCGTGATCCGTTCGCGCAAGTAGCGTTCTGCTTCTTCAAGCGGCAGCAGATCGACGGGCACCCGCCGCTGCGTGTCCATATCCTGATAGACGATCTCGGCGGTCTCGACCGGGTAGCCGTGCCGCTGCAGCAGCAGCCGATACAGACTGACTTGCAGCACGTGCTGCACTTTCGCGCGCGGCGCGCTGATCACTTCGATCGCCTTGACCTCGTGCTGGCCCAGCGTGCAGTGCGGGCACTCGACGAATTTGCGGCGCAGGGCATACGGCCCCTCGCTGATCACTTGATCGGTTTCGGGACAGACATATGCGCGCCAGCCGGTCGGCACACTCTTCGTTGTCTTGAAGTCGATCAGGCGTTGCTGGTCGAGCAGCACCAGATCCGGTTGACCAGACACCTCGACCAGCGCGCCCGTGAGCGTTTCGATCACGATCGACAGGCGCTGCTCCGCGATGATCTGATCGGCTTCATCCGCATACTGCGCGGCGACGCCGTGCATCAATTGCCCGCGATAACTCCAGTAGGACTCGTTGGGCTTAAGCCAGTATGGCTCAGTCTGCATCAGCTGCGCCTTGCGCAAACAGCCGATTAGCGTCGTGACGGTGAGGCCGAAGTCAGCCGGGCGCAAGCCACGGACAATTCCAGCAATCACCGGCGCCGTTTGATGACAGCCCGACAGCGCGCCTCGGCGGGCGCAGGCCAGACAAGCAGGGATGTCGACGGGCAGTTCGGTCGCGTCACACACAAACCCAATGTGCGGCATGGTCTACCTCCCATCCTCTTGGTCCGCAAACGCCAGACCTTTTTCCTTGAGGGAAACCCATTTGCCTTGACCGATGATCAAATGATCAAGCAACGTGATGTCCAGCAACTGTCCGGCCGCGATGAGGCTCTTGGTAGTGGCCACGTCATCCACGGACTCCTCAGCCGATCCCGACGGATGATTGTGCACTACGATCACGGCGCACGCGTTGCGCCGGACGGCTTCACGAAAGACTTCCGCCGGGCGCACGAGGATGGCGTTCAGGCTGCCGACGTAGATGGTCTCGACGGACATGACCCGATTGCGGGTATCCAGCAGCACGACGCGCAGTTCTTCCTGTTCCAGCGCGCTCATCTCGCCCAGCAGTAGCGTCGCGGCATCTGACGGGGAGCGGATTTGCAGGCGGTCTAAGCCAGTGGCGACCTGCGCCCGGCGACCCAGTTCGAGCGCCGCCAACAGTGCGGCTGCGCGGGCCGGGCCGAGACCGAAGACGGTTTCCAGATCGGCGGCGCGGGCGCGCGCCAGATCGGGCAGCGTGGGATACTGCGTCAACAGCCGCAGCGCGAGGTCAGCATCGCCGAGCACCGCACCGAGCAGTTCCAGCAAAGAGACGGATCCCGCGCCAGCCTGGGTGACACGCGCGGCGGGGGTTTCACGCAATGCGCGTAGCGTACGCAACGGACGTGCTGGCGCGAAAGGTAACAACGGTAATTGGTCCATAGGACGCACCTCCAGTGATTTCCAGGCGCCGCTTCCGGCGCTCAGGCGGGGCAGGCGTTCCACGGAACGCCGGTTCCGTCCGGGCGTAAGAAGGAAGATGGATCAGCGCGGGGCTGATCCATCCAGAACGGTGGCGCGCGCTGCCGCGCGGCGAGGGAAAACCGTGGGGTGTCCGGGTGGGACGATCAAGGGATTAGGACAGCCGGTGGATTGCTCAGTTCAGTGAAAACCGAAATCCGTTCACCGTGCCGTCCGGAGCGATCCAGGTGGTCCGTACACCGTCATCGGTGACAACCCGCAACCGAACCTCAGCGGTGTCGGCGCCCGACGCGGCCTGAGCGGACTCAAACGGGTCTGCCGCCGGCCGCGGTACAGAATCGGCGCGCCCGACGCGCTCACGTTCGGCGCGGCGTTTGGCGATTTCCTGCAACCGCAGCTGGAGGCCGGCCAGCACGGCCAGGCACAACGTGACCAACAGGATGTTCTCGAGATTGAAACTCATTGTGATGTCCTCCGGTGTGAGATCGTTAGTGCATGCGACGGCGCCATTCGCCGGGCCGCGCGGGGATGGCGGTCTTCTCAAAGAAGATCACCAACTCTTCGGCGCGCGCCGCGCCGAACGACTGCGCCATCCGCTGCTGCATGACGGCGGGTGAAGCGGGCCGCGCCCACTTGAACACGCGAAACCAGTCCCGCTCGGCAGGGCTGAGCGTGTCAAGTGTGAGCACTGAGATCGGCGCGGGGGTGCGCTGGCGGCGAAAACGCGGTAACGGTAAACCAAACATGGGGCAGAACCTCCGGTGAATTAGAGCCTGACGGCTCTGCCCCTGGCCCGCCTACGTCGTATCCCGCGCTGTGCGCGGGATACGTGCTTGGTGTGTGAGACGGAACACGGGCCGGGCCGCCGGCGGCGGAGGTGTATGCGGGGAAGCAGAGACGGGAGGGCTGCTCGCCCTCCCGTACAGTGCGGGGTCAATCCGGTTCAGGACTGCCCCAGTGGTCGATCAGCAGCGCGTCCGAATAGGACACGGTGGGTCTGACGGGCACGGGTGGAGCGCGGGGGGAGGCGTCCAGCGGAAGCCGATCGATGCTCTGTCCAGCGGAGCGCCGCACGCTGTGCCAACGCAGACGCAGTTGCAAAGCGGCCAACAGTACGATCAGCGCGGCCGCGAGCAGGACGATAGCGGGATTGATCAACATGGCGCGGGCCTCCCTAGACGGGATGGATGCGCCACGTCCCGGCCTGCCACTGCCAGATTTCGCGCCTTACGCCGCGCGGGATCGGTACCGCGGCCAGCTTGAGCCGATCGGCGCGGCGGGGCCGGTTGGCCTTGACCTGGATCAGGCGCACGGTGCGGCGGCCTTCGGCCGGGCCGATCGCCACCAGATCGATCGGCCCTTTGCTGCCTGCACTCCGGACCACGGTGTAGCCCTGGGCGATCAGTTCATCACGCGCTCGATATTCCAGACGGCGGCCGGTCGTGTAGCGGGTCATGGTTCACCCTCCAGCGCCAGCGGTGCAACCGATGCAGACAGGTCGATCGGCCCACGCAGGAAAGCCCGGCCCTGCTCGGTCAACTCGCGGCCGCGCCGCGTGCGGCGCAGCAGTCCAGCCTTCATCAGCCACGGCTCGATCTGTTCGGTGATGGTGATGACCGGAATGCCGGTGGCGGCCGCCATGCTCTGCGGCCCGACGGGATGCTCAGCATACGACCGCTGCATGGTGTGCATGTATTTGAGATCGTAGGCCTCCAGGCCGAACGGCCCGACCCGCAGCAGGTCCATCACTTCGTGCGCCACCGCGCCGGTCAATTCGACCCCGCGCACTTCGGCGAGATCGCGGGCGCGGCGCAGCAGGCGATTGGCGATGCGCGGCGTGCCGCGCGCGCGTTCCGCCAGCACGGTCAGGGCGTCGTCATCGTAGAGCACACCCAGCCGATCGGCGGAGGCGGCGATGATGCGCCGCAGTTCCTCGACCGTGTACAGATCGAGCGCGAAGACCTGCCCGAAGCGATCGCGCAGCGGGGCGGGCAATGCGCCGAATTCCGTGGTAGCGCCGACCAGGGTGAAGCGTTCCAGCGGCAGCGTGATCGGCGTCGCCCCCTCGCCCTTGCCGGTGAGGATGGACAACTTGTAGTCTTCCATTGCCGCATAGAGCGTCTCGGCGACTTCAGTTTTCAAGCGGTGCACTTCGTCCAAAAAAAGCACCCCCTTACGCGGCGTTGAGTTCAGGACAGCCGCCAGATCGCCAACCTTTTGTACGGCAGGTGCCGACAGTTCCCGCATCGGCGCGCCCATCTCGGCGGCGATGATGGCGGCCAGGGTGGTCTTGCCCGTGCCGGGCGGACCGTGAAACAGGATATGGTCGGTCGCTTCGTCGCGCCGCCGGGCCGCGGCGATGATCAGGCCGAGACCTCCCTTGATGTGATCGTGGCCGACAAAATCGGCCAATGCCTTCGGGCGCAGGCTGATTTCCACGCGCGCCTCGGCGGGCGAGGCGGTGGGAACCAGCGCCGACCCGTCGGCCAGACTCATGCTCGAATTGCTCATACAGGACCTCCAGTAATTTGCCACGCCAGGCTAACCAGGCGAACGGGCGCGTGGCGCAGCCCGCTCACTTGCCACAAACAAAAACCGCCCGGCATCCATGAGGGATACCAGGCGGTGAGCGCCGTCACATCCGCTGATGAGCGGACGCACGACGCGGCTACAACCAGAGTGATATGCGCGCAGCGAACGGAGCGAGCAACGCCGATCCAATCGGGCGCGCGGGGGCCGCGGCAATCCAGGCGTTGACGCCCCAGGCGAGCGCCAGCAGTAGCGCCATCGCGATCAGATAGAGGATGAGGCCCCGTTCCAGCGGGGTCAGGGTCGGCACACGCATGCCGCCCTCACGCTCTGAGGACGATCACGCGCTGCCCGACCACGCGCAGCACTGAGCGGCCAAGCCGGCGCGTCGCCAACTTCTCGTCCAGGCGCTCATCGCTCCGGGCGCGGTGCAGGAAGTCGGCGACCCGTTCCGAATAGGCGTCGCCGCGCAGCGTGCCCTCGACGAGGGCGGTTTGTTTGTTCTTCAGATTGACCGGCACGCCGTCGGCGGTGACGCTGTTTGGAAAAATCAGGCGGGTGTAGTGCGCCTGGCGGCGCGGTGGTGTATCTGCAGATAACGCCGGGCTGTGGGTATCGTAGACGGCCAGTGTCGCGAAGAGATCAGGATGGCGGGCCATGCGCCAGGTGCGGGCCACGACCCCGCCCAACCGCGCCTCATTGACAACCGGCGCGGCGGGATCGAGGAAGGCGGCCTGCTCGACGAGCAGGTTGATGACGGTGTGCTTGGCGACGATGGCCTCGTCGCCGGGCTGGATCAGGTGCGGCCAGTCGCGCAGCACCTCGGCCAGCGTCTCGCGATACTCAAAATCGCAGAGGTAGCCCTGCGTTAGCAGACGCAGGCCGGGGGCCAGGCTGAGGGGTTCGCCGTCGAGCGGCCTCCCCTGGGGAAAGTTCAGCGTGATCAGGCCAGTCTGGCCGTCGGGCTGCAGGCGGCAGAGCACGATGTCGCCCTCCAGCCACAGCCGTTGGATGACGCCCGTCACGCGCGCCTGATTGGGATAGAACTGCTCGGCAGAGCGCGTTTTCTGCGCGCCACTCCCGGGCGGGATATGCGGTGACAACATCGTGTCCTCCTACACAGGATAATCAAACAGGGTAAAGAAAAAGCAAGAAAATAAACTCCGGTGGATATGCAGCCCGCAGGCGGGCGTTGTTAAAGGGCACGTGCAGCGGCCTGGCTGACAACCCAAAGCCGGTTTAACAGAAAGGGTGAGGCGCGCGGGTAGCGCGCCTCAAGGACAGGGAGCGAAACAACAGTCGTCAGCGGTCAGTAGTCAGCAGTCAGTGAGTTCACGGCACATATTCGCCGCACGCTTCATCATTGATGACTGAAGGCTGATCGCTGACGGCTTCCTTCAACCGTTTCTTTCACTACCGCGTCAGAGCGGCATACGAAGTATGCCGAGGCCAGAGCAAACGGGTGCTCTCCGGCCAACGCTAAGGTACAACCGGAATTCACCGCTCGGGCCTCCGCAAACGCGGTAAGCGTTCCATCTTCGATGGACAGAAACGATCGTGGGGCGAGCGGAGCCGCCACGACGGATGAGTCGCTGTCAGGCGAGCACGCCGGCGGCGGAGATCTGCGCCAAGTACGCTCGCGCCGCCGTCTTCAACTCCTCGGCGGCCGGCGAAGTCGCATTCATCGACTCCGCGTACCACTTGATCGCGTCCGACGACACTTCGGCGAACTTCTTGCCCGCGTGCTTGCCCAGCGTGATCACGAACTGGCCGAGATCGCCGACGGGGGCGGCGGTGGCTTCGACCGGGATCGCGGTGGCAGGTTGATCCGCCGCAGCCGGACTGGCCGGTGGCGCTTTGACCGTCGTCTTCTTGCTGCCTGTGCCGTTCCCGTTCTCGCCGAACGTCGCCGCGTTGCGGTGCGACAGCTGCCCTTTGTACACCGGCAACTGCCACGTCAACTTGGCGAAGGCCGCGCCGATGGCGTTGGTCAGCGCGCCGCGCACGGCATACGACTCCACTTCGTTGTCGTTGCCGCCCGTGGCCGTGATCGGTTCGCTCACCAGCGTCTGGCCCGCCGCGTCGAGCAGCCGGTACTGCACGCTCAACTTGTGCAGCGACGCAGTGAACACCGTGTACTCGCGCCCCGACTTGGCCGTGCGCGCTTCGGCGCTGATGGCCAGATCGCCGGGCCGGAAGTCGTACCACCAGCCGAGGCCGATCGGGCCAAACACCTTCGTCGCGGTTTCGGTCAGATAGGCCGGATCGATGTCGGTCAGATCGGTCGCGCCCGGCACCGGCTTGTAGGCCGCAGCCGGCAGCGGCTTCTGCATTTCGGCCACGACCTGCGCCAACGTGAAACCGGTGACGGTCTGCGCCGTCGCGAAGTCAAACTCCATGATGATCCTCCTGTTGATCCATGAATTGATCGCCCCGCGCATCCGGGGCGAGAGTGCCTCTCTGCGAGAGGGGTTTCTCTTCCCGTGGGATGCGCCGGGGCGGAGGATCGCTCCGCTCGCTTGGATCTATGATGCGGATTGTTATCCGCGTTGTTAAAGTACCCTGTCCCAAATCGCCCCGGCGGGACTCGAACCCGCACACTGCGCCGGGAGGCGAGGTATTACCACGTTTCCTGAAACAACGGCAGCGTCTCCGCCGCCGCGCGCTGCTCTTTGAATTCCCGCGCCAGCGTTTCCAGATCAGTCGCCACGCCGGGCAATTTCATGGCCCGACAGTCGCCGACCAGCCGCGCGCGTTGCGTAGCATTGCCCGCGCACAGCGCCACTTGACCGTCGTTCACCGCCGCCAGGTTGCGCCACTTAGCGGGGTTTTCCTTCTCACTCAACTCCAGTTCAACGTAGCGGCTTGCGCCGGCATGTTCGATCCATAGATCGGGCTGCCAGTCTCCCGCCGCGTCGGGCAGCACCCGCACGCGCGCGCCGCGTTGCATCGCCGTCAGGCCGAAATACAGCAAGCCCAGCGTGTGGGCGGGCAGGTCGTCACCTTGGTGCAGACGGCGGATGCGCTCATAGTCGCTCTCGACCGCCTCGACGTCAAACAAGAGTTTGACCAGCCGCCGCCCGTCAGCCGTGAGCGACAGGACGATCAGCGTCGACGAGAATGGCGACTTCAGTTCCAAGACGGTCCGTTGGAGCAGGCTGTTCTCCGCTAGTTTCTCCAAGGCGCGCCCGAAGCCGCCGCCTTCCGGATCGAGGTCGACCAGTCGGGCCAACAGCCAATGGATCAGGGACTGCTGACTCAGCCCGCGCTGCCCGATCAGATATAGCCCCTGTACCTGCCGCTGCCAGAGTTTCGGGTCGTGATAGGCGACCTGCTGCGCAAATGGGCGCGGCGGTTTGGGCAGCCGTTGGGTCAATGCCGTCAGTTCCGCCAGCAACTCGGCGGCGTTCAGCGGCGTGCCGAAAGGCGCAGGCGCGGCCGGTGTGCTTTCCGCAGGAGCGGGAGGCGGAGGCGGTGTCTCGACCAGTTGGCGCTCCAGGGCGTGCACCCGATTCTGCCAGTGGGCGACCTGGGTCGCCAAGCGTTCGACCTCCACGCGGGGCGGCTCCGGGCCGGGCACATTGCTCTGCGCTGGGTGCCGAGTGAAAAACGCGTGCCAGTCGGCGGCCTGCCAGTGCAGCGCTGCTCCGGGATCACGCCGCCGTTCTTCTTCCAGCGCGCCACCTGTCAGCCGATCGGCAATCTCGGCCAACAGTTGATTGAGTCCGACGATCTGCCTGTCCCGCGTGACAAGCCGCGCGTTGAGATCGGCGTGGATGTCGCTGATCAACCCCCGCGCCGTCGCGGTGGCCGCGTCCAGGGGTGGCGGGTCAGCGCGCCCCCAGGCCATCGTCGGCTTCTTCCAGTGACCGCAGCGCGGCCTGCACCGCTTGCTGCGCCGGATCAAACGGCGTTGCCCCTACCGCCCAGTCACTCACCGCTTGAGCAGCCGTCATGAGCACGGCACGGCGCTCGACCAGGGCAGACAGACCAGCCTGCCAGCGGGCGGCGATTTGCTCGGCCACGATCTGAGCCTGCACGGGATCAGGCGTTGGTGCATTCAACAGTGAGGCCAGCGCTTCGGCGTCGCGGCGCAGGCCGGTCAGTTCGGCGGCGTAGGCCGCATGCGCCTGGCGCACCTGCCAGTCCGTCCAGGTGAAGACACGTGCTGGGCTGGGCGTAAAGGAACGGCCCAACACGACGAGGGCGGGCAAGGCGATCAGCAGGCCGATCGCCAGCGGCAGGATGGTGCGGCGCAAACTCAGGCGGATGATCATGGACAGCTCCGGGCAATAAAAAAGCGCACCTGTCCCAGGGACAGATGCGCCACGTCTGCATTATATGGCTGGAAACCAGGATTGTCAATGTGGCCGCTGCGCGCCGATCAACAATCGGTGTACAATCGAATTAGCCAAAGTCTGGGAGGTGCGTCATGCGCCAGGTGACGATCATCACGAATGTTGAAATGCTCCGCTTGATCAAACGCCAGATGCAACGGGAAGGCTTGACCGCCGCGGCTCAGGCACGCTTGATCGGCGTGAACTACCAGTATTTCCACGACATGCTTGCTGGCCGCTTCCCCATCACACCACAGGTCGCCCGTTACTACAAGTTCGAGCGGCTGGACTACGTGTTTACCGAGCGCAAACCGCGTTCGCGCCAACACCCTCGGAAAGATGAGCTGACGGAGGGTTAGGCACACTGTCATACGGGTAGCGCGAGGTATCAGGCGGTTTATGTGATGAATATCCTAACTTGGCGCGGAAGGCGGAAACTAAGTGTTTATACGTATTTACATTGCACGCCGACTCGCGTAAACTAGGAGTGGCGCGCGTTTCGTCTGGGCGACTCCTCTTTTATCCCAGGTTGTGCCATAATAGAAGTCTCACAATAAAAAACGCTCGCGACGTTCGAGCGTCCGGGCTGAAGGTCAACGCGGGCGGTCCGCGTCGGCAGTGGTAGTATACACCCGTTCGGGCCGTTTGTGATCATCTCGCAAACGGCCTTTTTTGTTGGTTCCAAACACATAGTGTGAAGGCGATTAGATAAATCTCAAGTGACTACTCAGCCCGTTGTTCCTGC
>PMCF01000027.1 GCA_003154115.1 Anaerolineae bacterium | reverse complement strand
ATCGACTATCCCACGGGCAGCACCTGTCCCCAGTGTCCGTTTTGGAAAGACAAGGATCGCTGGACGGGGCTGCCCGTCGATTGATGCGCATTCGCCAAGATCGATCCAGCCATGCCCAGACAAAATCGCGCCTCACGCGCTTTGAACTGGCAGCCATCCCACGTCTGGGCCGCGCCGATCTCCAGCAATGGGACGACGCGGGTCCGAAAGGCTTGGAGGGCTTGGTCAAAATCGAGCAAGGCGGCGGTAGTGGACTCCACGACAGACGCTCCTGGTAGCATAGGCTCAGGCACCATTCTACCAAATGCAGGTCACGGCCCCAATGGACTGACCCAACTTTTCCGCTTTGCACCCCTTTACCAGATTGAAGTTGGGCCTTCAACTCAAATGGAACACACCCGAATCAAATCCACCGAGCCGTTCTTTGATGAACGTGTTGATCAAGCGATAGTATTCGGCAGAAGATTCCCAACTCATCCCGCCGATCAAGCCGATTGTCTTCATGGCAATTTCTCCGTGGAATTTGACAGCGCAGTCAACATGGGCACTAACTCGCGGTTCAACGCAACGTAACCCGCTTGGTTCAAGTGCAGCTCGTCGTCGTAATACGCGGCATTCGCGCGCCCATCTTTGGACAGGACGACAGCCGCATCCAAAATGCTGACCTCCGAATCAGCCAATGAACGCAGATAAACATTCACGTCCTGCACTGCTGATTCAATATCCGGTGACCACAAGAGACGGCGCTCTAAGGGAAACTCACCCGTAGGGAAAATCGTCGTGAGAATGACACGCGCGCCGAGACCCTTCGCCTGCTGAACGATAGCGTGAATGTTCTTTTCGAGTGCGGCGATAATCGCTGTTTTACGTTCTGGAAATAGCGGAATCGTTTTGAGATCGTTGACCCCGACTTGAACGACGACAATATCCGGTTGCAGTGGCTGAACGTGCGCTTGAAAACGCAGCAAGGATTGGGCCGATGTTTGCGCTTCTACGCCGCGATTGATAAATTCCCAATCAGTTTGATTCTCTGGCACAGGCCAACGGGCAGCGCGCGAATCACCGAAGAAGACCACGCGCAGGCGGTCAGAAGCAGGTAGCGCCTCAGAATAGGCGCTTAGTCCAAGCGGATCAAGCCGTACAGCATTCAAATCAATGTAGTATTGCTCAGCACGACGAAACAGATACACATTCAAAGCCAGCGAGACCGCCAGTAGCGCCCCGCCAATCAACAGAACCAACCTTAGAAACCGACTCAATTTCATGATTGCTCAGGCCCCAAATAGCGAGACGCAGAACGGAAGTGTTCTGTGCCTCACTGCATCGAATTCGAATGGGACACAGTTTCAGTTGGGCAGGATCAACTTCATATTCTCTTTCAGTTGATCGGACGTGAGTTGGCCCACGTGCACTTTCGCGATGGTAGCATCGGCCTTGACGAAGAACGTCGTCGGCAGCCCCATCACATTCCAGCCGCCGGCCACCGCGTCTTTCTCATCCACCAGCACGTCGAGCCCTTCGCGCGCGGCATACAAAGCTGCCGTCAAACTGGCCGGCCCGCCGCCGATGCAGATCAGATCGTAATAATCCATCTTGGCGCGCGTCTGCAAACCCAGTTTCTGCGCGAGCTCGGCGTTGCTAGGCTCACTGAGCCAGCTGCCATCGTCGAAGACGATCGTGGGGATAATACGCTTGCCGTTATTCACTTTCTCGACAAAGGCCAGTCCCTCGGCATTCTGCTCGACATCGATCCAGTGGTAGTGCACGCGCTGCTCGCCCAGAAATTTCTTGGCCCGCTTGCAGTCACTGCACCACGTTGCCCCGTAACCCGTGAGATTCGTGTATGACATGTGACTTCCTCCCTAAAATACCGCCTGTTACATGCGGTGATGGTCATGCCCCTCAGCGCTTCGCCAGTGACGAAGGCTGCGTCGGCAACGTAAAAATAACGGTCGTACCGTGGTCAGGCTCACTTTCTACCCAGATACGGCCACCTTGCGCTTCTACGGCTTCGCGGCAGAAGGTGAGGCCCAGACCGCTGCCAACCCCACGGCCCGCTTTGTGCGCGTCAACCTGCACAAATTTGTCGAAGACTTTAGTGGCCCACTCTTGAGGCATGCCGCGTCCCTGATCAGCTACACTGAAGACGGCCCAACCTGTCTCCTTTGGCGAGACTTGTACCGTAATCAGCGAGTTAGCCGGGCTGAATTTGATGGCATTGCCCAATAGATTCACCAACACCCGCATCACCAAGGTACGATCAGCATAGACGGTTTCAACTTCTGCGGCCATTTGATGTGCCAGGCCGACATGATTACGCCGCGCCCAAACCGACACATGCAGCAGGGATTGCTCTACGACATCGGATACGCCGACCCGTTCGCACTGCAGCGGCATTTGGCGGCTTTCCAAGTGAGCCAGATCGAGCAGCGAATTGATGAGTGTCAGCATCCGGTTGCAGGAAACCAGGCACATCTCCAGCAGGCTTTTCTGTGTCGCGTCCAATGTTTCGACGCCCAGATCTTGCATGGTTTCCAGACCGGATATGGCGTTAGCCAATGGAGAACGCAGATCGTGGACGATGAATTGCTCCAATTCTTGCCGTCGTTCCTGCGCTTCACGCAACGACGATAGGGCATAAGTAACGATTAGAAACATCCCCAAGAGCATGGCAGTATTCCAATAGGGAATGGTCGGCACAGAATAAACCTGCCCCGCTGGAAAATCAGCAACGAACGCCAAGAAGGCGCACCAGAGTGAGATCATGATTCCGGCGCGTCGGCTGACTAACCAAGCGACCAATGCGATCGGGATGAGATAGAAGATCGAGATAACAAACTCCGCCCCGGTAACGTAGTCGGCCAACCCAACGAGGATGGCGCCAACGACTCCCAAAACTACCAAATACGAACGAGATTTCTGGCATGGCTCAAAACACGCTCAGAG
>PMCF01000276.1 GCA_003154115.1 Anaerolineae bacterium | reverse complement strand
CTTAAATCCGGGAAGTACTGAGTCTGAATGGAATTGAACTTTGAACGTGGAGAAACCCGGTTTCTCGCGCCTTATCATCATTGACCAGCCATCCCATCGCGCCTATACTTGCGCGCAATCCGATACACCCCGGGCTTGATCTACCTGTGAGCGCGCTACATGCAGCCGATCGTCGCTGGATTGGGCAGCCTCGATGCCGCCTTGCAAGGTCAGGCGCCGGAACTGTTGCCCAAGATGGAGATCATCACCGAAGTGGCGTTGGATTCGGTGCAGGCCTTCAATCGGATGCAGGGTGCGGCCTTTGTGACCTTCTCGGATCAAGCCTCGCGTGATCTGGCCGACACCGGCTTGGTGCGCGCCTATCCCGACTCGCCACGTATCACGATGGTGTCGTCCGTGATTTCACGCACCGATGTCATCACGCAGGCCGCGCAACTCCAGATGATGGACCTGGTTCACGACAGCATTCGCACCATTGCCTATCCTGGCCAGGTGACAAGCGCCGAGCCGACCTACCGCCTGACGCGCGGCATGAATGAGGCTTTCCTGGAAAAGAGGATCGGCGAGCAGATGACGGGCGAAACCGGTCAGTCGGGCGCAGGCGTGTTGCAAGCGGCGGCGGCGCAGAACATCCCGTTAATGTATGTGGATATGGAGAATTTGGAGCCGCTGGCTCAAGCAGCTATTTCCCAGCAGGCCAAGGCGCGCATTGTCGACGCAGTGACACAGGGTAATGCTGTGTTGGTACCCGAACGTATGGTCACGTGGAACGGGCAATTGACGATCGCCTGGTGGCAGGTGAATTTGCAAACAGGTGAAGTGATTGATGTGAATGAAAATGGCACACATCAATTTTTGGTGATTGTTGCATTTGAATTACAGGTTCTCTTAAGCGTTATTGGGCTTCAGTTTGCAATTGGAATCCTTCTTTACAGGTACGCAACGTGGCTGGTAGCCGCCAATGCCACTTGGGACTATTTCTGGAATGTTAAAGCCCCCCACATTCATGGAACAGATCCTGCGGCCATTGCGGCTTATACCCAGGCCTTGCAAGAGACCAAGAACTACATGCGGTATGAAGTGTGGCCGCGTGCATGTGTTGGTTATGCCAATATCTGTAATTTAATTCATTGACCTGCCAGCTGCTCAAAAGCCGTACTTTAAGGACAGGGTTTGCCACCCGTTCAATTCAACGTTTTAACTGCAGGAATGCAGTGCTTGCAACAAGCATGCTACATTGTGGAGGTGGCATATGTTGAACAAGATTCGATTTTCCTTACGCGGATTATGGGTTGTAAGCGCCTTGGGCTTGATGCTTCTATTGCTCACATCCTGCGAAGAACGCCTACTAAGGGTGACTTCATCCATCTCACCAGAACCGATTGTCGGACGAGTCGTGACTTACCATGTCGAGCTGGCGGCGACAGCGGGTATAACAGTACCGAATACCACTCTCACCATTACTCTCCCTTCCGGAGTTGAACTTATCAAAGGCGACTTGCGCTGGCATGGTGACCTCGCCAAGAATCAGACAGTGACAGAAGACTTGATCATTCGGGTGACAACGCCAGGTGAATGGATAGTGGCAGCCTTTGTCGACACGGATATGGGCTATGGAAGAAAAAATCAGTATCACACTTTTACTCAGGCCCTGTACATCACCAGTTCGGCTGATTCAGCAGAAGTGGTGGACGCCCTTCAAAAGACCCCTACGACCTGTAGTCCAGATGTAAGTTGCGGCCGTCGTCCCATCCCGGTAACGTCTACAAGTATTACAGCTCAGCCTTAAATTGAGTGTTGCTGAGTTGGTTTTACTGTCAAGCACTTCGGAGATCTACCATGAAATCACATCCGTATTCGATCTGTATCAAATTCATCGCTCTTTTAGCTGTAGCGGCCTCTATCATGTTCGCTCATCGGGCTGGAGCAAGCACAGATACAAAGTCCTCTTTAGAGGCAGCTCAACTGGCCGAACTGGGCGTGTACACAATGCAGGCCAATGTCACGACGCTCGATGCGAGCGGCGTACCCTCGTTGCAAGCCGAGGCCGGAGTGTCGGCAGTCGATGCGTTGCTGAAGTTGACCAACGTCGCAGCGCGACCGGCGTTTGTGGAATATCAAGGCGGCGTAGCGCCGCCATCGGCGGTGTGATGGTGCCGCGCTTCGTCATGCCGCAGTTCATGCAGACGCTGGGCGTCATCTCGCCGCACGCCTGGGCGCTGAATGCCTATCAAGACATCTTGATGCGCGGCTACGGCATCGCCGAAGTGCTGCCGGAATGCGCGGTCTTAGTGGCGATGGCGGTGGTGATGTTCGGTGTGGCGGTGTGGAAATTCAAGTGGGATTGAGCAAGATGCGTGAGGCATGATGCAAAACCCGATCGGGCGTGTGGCTCGATCGGGTTTTTGTTGCCCGATTGACCAGCCGCCCCATCGCGCCTATACTTGCGTGCAATCCGATACTTACATTAAGTTGCTGTTCCTGCGCGCGAGGTATTACAGCCCTTATCTTACCAAGGCCAATAGGCATAGAACTTACTTGAGCATAGGACTAAGATGAAAGAAGTACGATCTCGAATAGACCGGGGGAAGCAAAACTCCAAACGCATTCTATATGTTGCGATCGGTATTAGTCTACTCATTATTGTGGGTGCCGCATTTCTGCGAGCTAATCTTATGGGGCAGCAATCGACCGAATTGGCCGAATGGATGCTGAATAATCCAGCGCCGCTTCCGGCCTTTCTCTATAAAGTCAGCCCTGCACCTGGCTCAAAGTATCAAGGGTCAAACGAAGCAATTTGTGTGACATTCAATACGCGGACACCGCCTTTAGGGCCTCTAACGCAGGAGGAAGAACAATCGCTATTTAATAACAGCAACCGCAAAATTACACCCTAAGGCTGCTACGGGCGATTCAAAAACGGCCTGTTTTTCAAGGGTTTTGCTAGGGGTAGGGTGGAATTTTGCGGCTGCTGTTTAATAATACTCACCTTTACCTCGATGGTTCTGACATGGTCTCTAGTCCGGGGGAAACATACGGCCATCCAGGTGCAATAACGGGGTGTTTGTTTGGACAGTTTTCCGGTTTGCATCTTGCACAAATAACGATGGACAGAGGAATCTCAGGAACCTTGAGTTATCAATGGGCCTTTATTGCGCGCTGAACTGTATTGTGCCCTTAAGTTTGGAAAGGCAAAGAGTATCTGCCTCTCTTAAGGCAGCGTTAGCTGCTCATCCCAATATGCGCCTTGGTGAGCCAACAATTCCTAAATTCATGTCACTGGCAGTTGAATGGCCCTATCTAGTGGACGCTTTTGACGGCTCACAAAGTCAGCAACATCGGTAGGAGTGCATAAAATGCATGGACACCAAAGGTTTGGAATCCTGTACTTTTTCTATGTGCATTGCTGAGCGCGGGATGTATGTCTGTTCAGGTTGCTTCAACCATTCCGCGCGATTTCACCACGACCGACCTGCTCGTTGTTGAAAGCCGTTTACCAGATGGCTTGCACTTTGTCAATAAACCTTGTCGTTCGTGCAATCCTGATTTTGATTTTCTATCAAGGTGTTAAAGTGCGAAATTTAGGCTTAGGGATCTCGATGGCCGCCAATCGGCGTACCTCGTCGATCGTGACGTACACATGCTCATCAACCCCGTCGCTGCCACGCGATGGGCAGAGTTCAACACCCTTCACCAGAGGGACTTGGCCGGAGCCGATCGAATCGGTCTAGCAGATGCTGCCAGCCAACCCGAGCAACTTACCGGGTTACCGTCGGAGTGATCTGGGCTTGGCCGATCGACTGTTCAGCGGCGTGGTCGTCAACTTGCCCACGGGGCGGCGGCCGTGGGCTGCTTGACGTGGTTGGCCGAAGTCTTTGCCACGAGTCGGACGACGATCTATGCCATTACCCGATCGGGTGAGCAAAGCCCCTTTCACGCCCGATCAACTGCACTAGCTCAATGGTTGTGCTTGTGGCACACTGCACTATAGGAATTGTTGCGAAGGCGGCTGACCTTAATCCGTGTCATTGATCACCCCGCCTAAGTGCAATCTGCCACTGCCCGTATCTGGCAGATTTTTGTATTCTGTCTGCCATGAATACGCCTTCATCGCAGACCATATCGCCTATTCGCATCTCACTGATGTGCGAAAACCCGATCGTGTATAAGACGCTCGGGCCGCGCCTCAGCGCCGATCGCTCGTTTGAGGTGGTGGGCTGGCATGACTGCCTGATCGAACTCGTGCCGGAGGTATTGGCCCTACAGCCGCACGTGGTCATTCTGGGCATCAGCCGCATCACCCATTTCAACATGTTGATCTGCAAAGCCCTCCGGCAAGCAGCGCCGGAAGTACGCATTGTCATTTTGCCCTCATATGTGGACACCCCGGAAAATGAGCAGAATGCGCTTGACTGTGGCGCGGATGTCGTGATCGAAAAGAGCATCGACACGCCCGCTCTGGTGGAGCATATCCAT
Organism: Anaerolineae bacterium; assembly: GCA_003154115.1. Classification (GTDB taxonomy): domain Bacteria; phylum Chloroflexota; class Anaerolineae; order Fen-1058; family Fen-1058; genus Fen-1058. The sequence continues at coordinate 26,678 of PMCF01000276.1, read as the reverse complement.
ACACTGGTCGGCTAATCCGTCTGGTTTATTAAATTCCCTTTACCATCGTTTTACCCGGCAGCTCGCAAATTCGGTTATAATTGCGTCTGCTTGGGTCATATTTTTGTGTTGGAGGAGAAAACCATGTTGAAGAAAACCCCTGTGGCGAGCGGCAAGAAGGTGAAAGTGACGTTTGAGCTGCCCGCTAACGGCGCGGAGGCTGTGTCCGTGGTCGGCGATTTTAACGACTGGGACAAAGCCGCGACGCCGTTGAAAAAGCGCAAGAAAGACGGAGTATGGTCGGTTTCGCTGAACCTGCCCGTCGATCAGAGTTTCCAGTTCAAGTACTGGATCAATGACGAGCGCTGGGAAAACGACTGGGCCGCCGATGACTACGTTCCCAATGGCTTTGGCGGCGACAACTCGATCTTGAAGACCTAACCGCGATCGAGAGTTCAGCTAATCACAGAGGCACGGACACACAGAGAGTTGTTTTTACTCTGTGAATCCGTGTCTTTGTGGTTTATGCAGTCCAGAGGTCTTCCGATCTTTACGAGAAAAGCCCTGGCAGAAACCGGGTTTCTCCGCGTTAGTCGTTCAATTCCATTTGGAATGTAGAAACCCGGTTTCTTCGATGGCCCATAATCCCGTTTAACTCGGAAGAACCTGTTCTACGAAAGGGCACCCATGATTATTTTCGGGCGCGACATCTGCGGCAATCTGGAAAATTCGCTGCGGCGCGAATGGCTGGTGACCAACGGCACGGGCAGTTATGCCTGCGGCACCATCGCCGGCGCCAACACGCGCTGTTATCACGGTGTGCTGGTCGCGGCTTTGCAAGCGCCTGTGGCCCGTACCCTGCTCGTGGCAAAGATCGATGCGACGGCGCATCTGCGTGGCACCCCTTATCAACTCGACACCAACGAATGGAACGACGACACGATCGATCCACACGCCTATCAGTGGATCGAGTCGTTCCACCTCGCTGGCTCCATTCCCACCTGGACGTTCGCACTGGCCGAGGCGCAGTTGATCAAGCGCCTCTGGATGGTGCATGGTCACGACACGACGTTTATCACCTACACGCACGCCCGCAGCCACGATCCGATCGATCTCGATCTGAAAGTCCTCATCACCTACCGCGATCATCACAACGAAACGCAGGGCGATTGGATGCCGAGTGTGGCGCTACAGCCGGACGGGACGACCGTGCGCGTCGACGCGTTTGATGGCGCGACACCTTACTTCGTGAAAGTGGCGCGCGGCAAGTACACGCCGATCGATCACTGGTACCGCCACTTCAAGCATCGCGTCGAGACGGAACGCGGCCTCGACGACGTGGAGGATCTATACGCCGCGGGCACATTCCGCGTTACCCTGCCGCCCGGCGAAACGATCGCGTTGGTGGCCACGACCGAAGAAGACGCCGCGCCGGAGTCGGCGGCGCTCGATTGGCAAGTTGCGCTGGACGCCGAACAGAAGCGCGAACGGGCGCTGATCGTCCAATCCGGTCTTGATCAGCAACCGGACTGGATTCAGCAGCTGGGTCTGGCGGCTGATCAGTTCATCGTCAATCGCCAGTTCTCTGGAGTCGAGGCTTCAGCCGGTGCTCCAAGCCAGCCATCCACTCCGGCTAAAGCCTCGAGTCCAACCGTTGTCGGCAAGACCATCATCGCGGGCTATCACTGGTTCAGCGATTGGGGCCGCGACACGATGATCGCCCTGCCGGGGCTGTGCCTGACCACTAACCGCTACGATGTCGCCAAGACGATCCTCAAGACCTTTGCGGCCTTTGTCGATCAAGGGATGCTGCCGAATCGATTTCCCGATCAAGGCGAACAGCCGGAATATAACACGGTCGATGCGACGTTGTGGTACTTCCACGCGATCGATGCGGTGGCGTCGGCCACCAACGATGGGTCGCTGGTACGCGAGTTGTACCCCGTGTTGAAAGACATCATTGCGTGGCATGTAAAAGGGACACGTTACCAGATTCACGTCGATCGAGATGGCCTGCTGTATGCCGGTGAACCCGGTGCCCAGTTGACATGGATGGATGCGAAGGTGGACGATTGGGTGGTGACGCCTCGCATCGGCAAGCCGGTAGAGATCAATGCGTTGTGGATTCATGCCCTGCGCTTGATGGCGAAGTTCGCGCAACACGCCGGCCAGGCCGACGATGTGACGGTGTATCTCTCACGCGCCGAGCAAGCGACGCAGAGTTTCCAGCGGCGCTACTGGTATAGCGAGGGCGGCTACCTCTACGATGTGATCGACGGGCCCAACGGCAGCGATTCCTCACTGCGTCCCAATCAACTCTTTGCGTTGTCCCTGGAACCCGATCTGCTCACGCCCGAAGCTGCGCGATCGGTGATCGAGGTGTGCGCGCAGCAGCTGCTCACCTCGTACGGAATGCGGTCGCTCGCGCCGACGCACGAAGATTACGAAGGCGTCTTTACCGGCGATCGGTATGCGCGTGACGGTGCGTATCATCAAGGCACGGTGTGGAGCTGGCTGATCGGCCCGTTTGTGGAAGCGCATTACAACGTCTATCACGATCGAGACACGGCGCTGAATTATCTGCGCCCCTTCGCGCAGCACCTGAACGATCTGTGTGCGGGCAGCATCAGCGAAGTGTTTTACGGCGATGCGCCGCATCTGCCGCGCGGCTGCGTGGCGCAAGCGTGGAGCGTGGCGGAAGTGCTACGAATGTGGGTGAGGCTGACGAGTGGCGATTGAAGAGTAAACGAGATACGACTCGCAGGGTGCTTTCTGAAGATTCTGAACGCCAAGGTGAGAATGACCATGAAGCGCGAAGACAAAATTCTGAAGCTCGTCAACAAGGGCGGTTATGGCGTCGAAGTAGGCCCCAGTTACAACCCCGTGGCTCCCAAAAAAGCCGGCTACAAGGTGCATGTCATCGATCAGATGAACCGCGAACAATTGGTGGCATTCTATCAGGGACACCAGGCCCCGGTGGAAAACATCGAGCACGTCGATTACGTCTGGAACGGCAAACCGTATGAGGAACTGACGGGGCGAAGCCACTTCTACGATTGGATCATTGCGTCGCATGTCATTGAACATACGCCCGACTTGCTTGGATTCCTCGAGAATTGTGACCACATTTTAAAAGCGGACGGGGTGCTATCGCTGGCAGTATCGGATAGTCGCTATTGCTTCGATCACTTTCGCCCCTTGACGAGCTTAGCCTCCATCCTCGATACCCATTTTGAAAAGCGCACACGCCCCTCGGCGGGGAGCGTCTATGAATATTACTTGAATGTTGTCTCCAAAAGGGGGCCGGATTGTCTGGGATCGTCGGGCTAGAGGTGAGTATCAATTCATCCACACGCCGCATGAGGCACGCCAGAAAATGGAGCAGGTGCTCTAGGAGCAGACCTTCCTGGATCTCCATGTGTGGTGTTTTACACCCAGTTCCTTTCGACTGCTGATCCATGATTTGCATGGTTTAGGCTTATCGCCGTTTCAGGAATGTGTTTTCTATCCAACGGAAGGCTGTGAATTTTTCATCACGCTGGGGCGAACGGGAAAGGGCCTAAACTTAAATCGGTTAGCTCTATTGAAGCAAATCAAGGCTGAGGGGGCAGCCTAAAAGCCACCCTGCACCCAACCGCGCTTCGCGCCACCAACGCCAACATCTCAATGTATAATGCCCGCGAAAATTCTTGACGGTCGGCACATGAGGCGATTGCGTGAAGCCTCAAGTCCATGGCGGTGATTATATGAAACGCATCACGACGACGATTCTCCTCGCTCTACTGTGGTTGGTAGTAGTGAGTGTGGCTCAGGCGCAGCCACGTTTTTACACGCCCCCCTTTTCAACATCTGAGGTCAACGCTGCTTCGACTGCTGTCCGGCTTGATACAACACTGCGCAGCCAAACGGTGTTGACCGATCTCGCTGTGCCGCAAATTCACGTCTGGCCGTTGGATGGCAATCTCACCAGTCTGGATGGTCAATCCCCCGTGCAGAGCCACGGAATATCATTCGTCGCGGGTCGATTCGATCGGGCGGTCGAGTTCAATCGTGATGCCAACAGCACATTAGCTTATCGCGCAGCAGGCAACGTCGATCCCAATGAAGGCAGTCTGACGCTATGGATCAGGCCGAGCGATGATTTAGCCACCGCCTATCGTGATCATTCCCCTTTGTTCTCGTATGCGATCGATCGCGCTAATCAGCTGTCGGTCGAAATCGACGACGGTTGTGTGACCCTTAACCAGCGCAATCAAGGCCGCTTATTTCCTGGGACATGTCAACGGGTTCCTAACTGGCGAGCCGGTGAATGGCATCATCTGGCAGTGACGTGGTCGGCCAGCGCGAACCGCATAGCCGTGACCTATGACTGCGCTCAGACCGTGACAGGAGACTATCGCGCTTTGAGCGGAATCGCCAACCTGTTTTATCTGGGCAGTGACGCCGATGGACACACGCTCGATGCCGCCCTGGACGATGTGCGCCTGAGCCGCCGCGCGCTCACCGCGAACGAGGTCGCAGCAGTATGCCGTGATCGACCCGTGCCTCACGATAGAATCATCGCTCCCTCTGCTCCGGCGGAACCCGCGCCATTGGGCCAGCTACAACCGATCACGGGGCTGCTGCCCTACGGAACGCTCTCATTCGCCTTGAGTCTCACGACCACGGCGCCAGCCAATTGCCGCTGGAGTGAAATCACCGCGACGCTGTATGTCTCCATGCCGCACGATTTCCAAGCAGGACAAGGATCGGTATCTCACAGCACACCGATCAACGGTGTCGCCGCGTTGGCCGATCGGCGCTTCTACGTGCGCTGTCGAGATGTGGCGACGGGCCGCGACCCGGATAACACAGAACGGCAGACGCACGTGCGCGTGCTCGGCCCCTGGTCAAGCCGCTATCCGCGCCTCGCCAATCTGTGGAATGACTTCACCACCAATCCGGGTGCTGACTTCGTCGCCGGTTTCGATCTGCATGTTGTATTCGGCGGGCTGAATCAAGCGAGTCAAGCTCATGACATTCGAGCGGCGAACCCCAACGCCAAGGTGCTATTGACGACGCATGCGACGTATGGCGTGCCGGGCATCGATTCGCCGGCGACCGAATGGTGGTATAGCCAGCCGGGCGATCCGGATTACAACTGTCTGCTGCGCAATACGCAGGGATCGATCTTGCTCGTGTCGTACTGGAACCATCCAATGTACAACTTGACCGTGCCGTATTGCCGCACGATCCTGGCGAACATGAGCATCGACGCTTATCTTTCGCTCGATCAAAACTGGGGCGCGGATCTGGTCTACGATGGGCTCTATTGGGATCGCTTGCACAACACGATCGATTGGCTTAGCTCCGACATCGATAGTGATCTGAATGGACAGGCGGACACAGCGGATGAAGTGAATGCCGCGTATCAAGCCGGCGTCAAAGATTTTCTCACGCAGGTGCGCGCGCGTTTGCCATATGCCGTGTTGATGGGCAATGATGCGGCGACTTTGGTCTACGCGCCGTGGATCAACGGCCGCTACTTCGAAACGCAAGTGCCAGGGTTGCTCGATGGTGCGCCCATTACATGGGCGGGCGTGATGCAAGATTATCGCACCTGGGCAGGCAGCGGGGTCACGCCGCACACGACGTTCATCGCCGGTTCGCCGGAGTTGTTCTATTTCAGCAAGTTCACGTACCTGTACACCGATCAGATGCCGCCCGCCATGCGCGCTGAAGCTGCGGCGAGTTATTCGCGCATGCGTTACGGTTTGGCAACCGCGTTGATGGGCGATGGCCTCTTCGTCTACGATTACGATCGTGGCGATCGGTGGTGGTACGATGAGTATGGCGTGCCGGGCAGCAGCGGCTCAACCCAACCCCCGACCGGTACCCTGCCCTCCCGCGGTTACCTTGGCCAACCGGGCGGCGCGCCTTTCAAGTTGGAGGGTGTGCTGCACTCTGCCGATCAGGTAATCAATGGCAGCTTCAATGACGGTCTGAACAACTGGATCGGTTGGATCGATCCCAACAGCGGTGCGGCGGCGCGCTTCAAAGTATCCGAAACCGGTGGCTTGGGGGGCACGGCGGCGGCACACATTGTCATCTCCGACACTTATGGAGCGGACAACGTCGAGTTGAGGCAGTTGAACAAATCGACCGTAGCCAATCACCAATATACGGTCTCCTTCTGGGGACGCAGCACGCAGGCGTCACATCCGATCGATGTTCAATTGATTGTGGATCCTACGCCGTGGGTGGGCACCGGGTTTCATGTGCAGGCCACGCTCACGCCGCAGTGGCAGTTGTTTCGCCTGACCGATATATCGGTGCGCACCCGCAATGATTTGCGTCTGGTCTTTCAGGTGGGCAGCGAGACCGGCAAAATCTGGCTGGACGACATTCAGTTTCAGGAAGGTGAAGCGGGAGCGTGGGCGCGTTCGTTTGAGCACGGCCTCGCGGTGATCAACCCGGGCAGCGTCGCGCAGACCGTGCGGCTGCCCGGCCTCTATCGCAAACTAAACGGCAGCCAGGCCCCACTGTTTCAGGCACGCCTGGACGACAACGACCTACTGGCTAACGGCAATTGGGTGAAGTCAGCCGCCAACTTCTCGCAATTTGGCAGCACGGTCTACACCACGCTCGGCCCCAATCCATTGGCGACCGTCACTTATCAACCGAACTTGCTCTACGGCGGCACTTATCAAGTGTTGGCCTGGGTAGTCCCGACCGCCACGCAGAGCAGCGCGGTCGACATCACCATCCACCATGCGGATGGTGAAACGACGGTGACGTTGGATGAAACGCAAGGCGAGATCGGTTGGCGCGATCTGGGCACGTATCGTTTTGAGGCAGGCACGTCCGGCCACGCCGTGCTTAGCGCGAGCGGCGAGGGCCTCGTCGTCGCCGATGCCTTCAAGTGGGTCAGCACGGCACGCTACAACGACGGTCAGACCGTGCAGCAGATCGATCTGCAACCACAAGACGCTATCATTTTACAAAGGGTGCACGACATTTTCCTGCCAGTGCTGACACGTTAGAGCAACTTCCTAAAAGGTTTACGCTCCTGCTGGATGGTTACACGCTCCGCGAGCAGGCTGTGGCCGCAGAGCGTGTAGCCACGCAGAGCGGCCGAGAGCATTGGCGTAAGTCAAAACGGAATTCGATCTAGGCGCACTGACGCGGCGACCACGTTACACAATACGTTTCCGGCCCCACACCGCATACAGCGGATCGAACTGCGGCCCCGGCGATCGATCTTGATACACGATGTTATCGCATTGGCCGCTGGCGAGGAAATACAGCGCGACGATCTGCAAGTGGTTTTGATCGTCTGTGTGCAGCCAGAGGTTGATGGCTTTGGTAGGGAAACAGCGATTTGAAAAGGTCAGAATAAACGGCGCGCCGGGTTTGAGGACGCGCGCCACTTCGATGAATGTCTCGATCGGACGCGTGAGGTATTGCACGACACGGCGCACAACACCGCATCAAACACGTTATCTTCAAAAGGCAATCGTTCGCCAGAGTTGAGGTTGTGCACGATGAATTTGTCCAACTCTGGATTATCGGCCAGCTCTGCCACGTTCATCCCCACGCCGATCACGCGTTGATACTTCACCTCGGTCGGCAGATGCGAGCGCCACGCGCTCATCAGATCGAGCACGACCCCGTGGGGTGGCAACCAGCTCACGATAAAGATTGGTGACGGCCTGAAGCGCGTACAGGTCGAGGTGCACCACCTTGCGCGGTTCCAGGTAAAACTGTTCGTCGGGCGCGGGGTCTTCCCGATCGAAGAATTCTGGCGGCCAGTGTCGCCAGTTATCGGGAGTTAGTGTACTGTTCGCTAACATGTTGAANNGTTCAAGATGTTAGCGAACACTACAGTTATCGGGAGTTAGCTGGTATTCGGGCATATTGTTGATCCACGAATCTCCACGAATCGTCTCTAATCCTGGTCTATTTTACTCGACGGAGCCAGTCCAGCTTATCAGGATGACCGAAGTTGATGAGCAGTCCCACATGCAGGCCAGTAGCCTGCAAATAGTTGAGCAGCTGCGCTTCGTCTTTGCCCGTCAGCCTATCGATAGCTTTGATTTCGACAGATTTTAACAGCAACTCAGTCACGGTTACACCTCCCCGCTGTGATAAAAAGATTCGTGGTTATTCGTGTGAATTCGTGGATAGTTTTATTCGCTGCTGGATGGCGCCCATGGACATGGTCGGCGCGACGGTGTCTTCAGACTCGCAGGTGAGAGCCGCCGCGGCAAGGCCACGCTGGAGGCACACGCCGATCGGCTCGTCGCGCAACAGGGCTTCGATCATTGTCGCCGCAAGAGCATCCCCTGCCCCCGTCGCATCGACGAGGTTTACCGGCCGGGCGGGTTGATACAGGCTGCGTTCTCCATCGGCATAGGCCAGGCCGCGCGCGCCGAATGTCACCACCGCGCGTTTCACGCCCTGCTTCACCAGGATCAACGCCGCCGAAATCAACTTGGCCGGGCCATCGACTTTCACCTGCGTCAGCGCCTGCGCCTCCAGATGATTGCACGTTAACAAATCCACCCGATCGAGCAGCGGTTCTAAACGGGGCGCCAGCGCCATCGAGCCGGGATTGCAGCAGAAGAACGCCTCTTCAGGCAGCCTCTCTCGTAACGCGATCAACACGTCCAATGGTAAACCGCCATCGCAGATGATGGCGGGCGCAGCTGCGATCAATTCGTGCAGCGTATCCAGATCGCGCGGCTGCAGCGCATCGAGAATATCACCACTAAATGCTCCCGCGATTTGCCGCCCATCCGGGCCAAGGACAACATTGAGCGTCGCGGTGGGAAGAACATCAGGTAGTTTGAGGCGATACAGATCGTCGGGCGCAGGAGCCGATCGGGGGAGAGGATGAACGTCAAGGCCAGCCGCACGCGACAGTTCGATCAACAGACGGGCCTGCGAATCATCGCCCATGATTCCGGCAAACGCAATCGGCACGCCGAGGCGCGCGAAGTTCTCGGCGATGTTGCGCGCGACGCCGCCGGCCTTGATGGTGATCCGGCCGGGCACATCCGTGGTCGGCAGCGGCGCACGCGCCAGCCGCGCTTTGATATCGAGCGCGGCGGTACCAATGGCAAGCACAGGTTGCATGTTCATCTCCTACGCCGACTTCGCACTAGAGCAGTTTCCAAGTTGATTTACGATCCGGACTCGAGGCTTCAGCCGGAATCCGCCTAAAGGCTCCACTCCAAAAGTCAGTATGGCCCACGCCGACCTCGCGCTAGCGCCGACCTCGCGCTGGAAAATAAACCACGGAGACACGCGGCCGCGGAGATTTGCACTGTCTTCTCCGTATCGCCCGGTCTCCGTGGTTAGTCTCTCAACCAGCCGCCGCCAACTTCGCGCTAGATCGGTTCCCGTTTTGATTTACGCCATTGCTCCCGCTGCGCGAAGCGGGTCACATCCAGCGGCTAAACAGCGGACACTTGCACCCCGCCCGGCGCGCCTCCGCCACAACGTGGCGGACAAGGCGTGCGTGCAGTGCGATGTGTGACCACGCGCAGCGGACTGCGAGCGTAAACCATTTAGGAATTTGCTCTAGTGTGACGCTTAGTTTTTGGTCGTGTCGCTCAAAGCCGCCGGCACGTACATGTCGGTGGTGTATTCTTTCAACATGCGGGCCGTGCTGAACATGGGCGCCAGCGTGCGGATGGATTCTTTCACCCGGCGTAGCCAACCCGTCGAGATGCCCGTGCGTGAATCTACATCGTAATACAACGGCACGATCTCTTGCTCCAGTGCATCGAACAGCGCTTCAGCATCCGCCGCATCTTGCGCTTCTGGATCGTCGTAGTCCGCATCACTGCCGATGGCCCAACCGTTCTCGCCGTTGTACCCTTCGCGCCACCAGCCATCCAGCACCGAGAAATTCAGCACGCCGTTGAGGCCCGCTTTTTCTCCGCTGGTGCCGCTGGCTTCCAGCGGGCGGCGCGGCGTATTCATCCACACGTCGACCCCTTGCACCAAATGCCGCGCGACGTCGATGTCATAGTCTTCCAGGAAAACCATACGCCCACTCAAGCTCGATTCTTTGACGAAACGATACAGGTCTTGAATGACGCGCTTGCCGGGTTCATCCGCCGGATGCGCCTTGCCGGCAAAGACAAACTGCACCGGGCGTGCCGGATCATTGATCAACCGCACGAGCCGCTTCACGTCACGCAGCAACAGGGCCGCACGCTTGTAGGTGGCGAAGCGCCGCGCAAAACCGATCGTCAACACGTAGGGATCGAGCATTACGCCGCCGGCAACGATCTGGATCGCACGTGCATTGCCGTTGTTCCACATAGCCCGCGCCCGCTCGCGCGCAAAGCCGACCAGCTGGCGCTTGAGATGACGGCGCACTTCCAGCAATTCCGCATCGGGAATATCCAGCACTTTGTCCCAGATGGCGCGATCGTCGATGCGCGAGCGCCACGTCACTCCCAGATGTTCGTCGAAGAGATTACCCATGCGGCGCGCTAACCAGGTGCCGGTATGCACGCCATTGGTGATATGACCGATCGGTACTTTCGACACCGGGCGATCGGGCCACAAGTGCGCGAACATCTTGCGTGAGACCTCCCCGTGCAGCTCGCTGACGCCGTTGATGCGTTCCGACGTGCGAATCGCCAACAGCGACATGCTGAACACTTCGCCCCACGACTGCTGCGCGGAAGCGAGTGCCATGAATTGATCGCGATCCAGCCCGAGCTTCGGCCAAAAATTCGCGAAGTATTTTTCCATCATCCACACGGGGAACATATCATGGCCCGCGGGCACAGCCGTATGCGTGGTGAAGATCGTTTTGGCTCGCACCTTAGCCAGCGCTTGATCGAACGGCTCACCCGCGCGCACATATTCAGCCAGACGTTCCAGACTGCTGAACGCCGAATGCCCTTCGTTCATGTGCCACACGACCGGATTGTGTCCCAGTGCGCGCAGCGCGCGCACGCCGCCAATGCCCAGAATGATCTCCTGCTGCAAGCGGCGCTCCAAATCGCTGTAGTACAGGCGGGTCGTGAGTTCACGATCGGCGGGCGTATTGCTTTCCACATCGGTATCGATCAAAAACAGCGGCACGCGCCCCACTTGAATGTGCCACAGGCGCGCGTGCATCAACCGATCGGGCATTTCCACCGGCACGAGGATGGGCTGCCTGTTTTCATCCAGCACCGGCAGGATCGCCGATTCAGCCAGATTGAGGTTTTCGTTGATGGCTTCCTGCCAGCCATCTTCAGTCAGGCGCTGGCGGAAATATCCTTGCCGATAGAGAAAGCCCACGGCCACGAACGGCAAACCCAGATCGCTGGCCTCTTTCAGATGATCGCCGCTCAAGACACCCAGGCCGCCCGCATACATCGGCAGGGCTTCGTGCAGGCCGAATTCGGTGGAAAAATACGCAATCGGGTTGCCGCTCAGCTGCGGGAAGGTCAAGCGTGACCAAGTCATATCAGCATTGATATACACGCTGAACGCCGTCAACACCTGTCGATAAGCTTCGAGGTAAGCGCCGTCTTGCGCGGCCGCGTTGAGGTTCTTGCGCGCCACTTGCTGCAGGAACCGCACGGGGTTATGCCCTACTCGCTCCCACAACACCGGATCGATGCGGCGATACAGGCGCAGCGCTTCGGGATTCCACGACCACCACAAGTTGTAAGCGAGTTCGCCCAGCTCAGCGATAGGCTTGGGCAGCGAAAAAACAGGTGCGTTAATTTGGTAGTTGCTCAAAGTTTTCTTCTCCCTTGTTTAGCTTGCGCCGACTTCGCACTAGCGGCGAAATTCTAGTCCCGACTGGCAAATTGGTCAAACCGCTTTGCGTCACATTTGTCAAAATTGGTCCAGCATGACTTGGCTCACTGGACAATGAACGCCAGACCCGCGCATCGGGTATAATCGAGGGCAGCGGCGAATCCGCACGAGGCGAGTCCGCACGAGAGGAATTTATGAAAGTCGTCAACCGACAAGGCCAGGTGCTGCTGCAGCGCGTGAAGTGGTGCGACTCATTTGGAACAAAACTGCGCGGCTTGATGTTCCGTCGTTCGATCGAGCCCGACGAAGGCTTGGTGCTGGCCGAAACCCGATCAAGCATCGCGGCCACCTCGATTCATATGTTCTTCGTGCCGTTCGACATTGCGGTCATCTGGCTGGACGAAAACTATCGGGTGGTGTATAAAGCCCTCGCGAAATCATGGCGACCGTATTACGCTTCACCGCAGGCGGCCCGCTATGTGCTGGAAGGGCCGCCCGCCTTGCTGGACCAAGTGCCGATCGGCGATCAACTCAGCTTCGAGGAATGATATTCATGCGCTGGTTACGCACCCTCATCTTAAGCGGACTATTGGCCCTCTCGATCGGCTTCGGCAGCCCGATCGGCTTGCCGCTGGCCGCCGCGCAAAAAGCGGATCAAACCGTCTACATCGTTCAACCTGGCGATACTTTGGCAAGCATTGCCCTGCGTTACGGTCTTGCCACCGTCGACTTAGCGAAGGCCAACGGTCTGATCAATCCCAACCTGGTCTATGTTGGACAGCCGATTGTCATTCCAGCGGCAACACCGCCGGCCACGGCGACACCGTCAACGCCGCGTGCCAAACTCGCGTCGATCGCCAACCGCCTGCATATCGTGCAAGCCGACGAAACGCTCTTCGGCATCGCACTGAAATACGGCACTACCATACAGTCCTTCATTGACGCGAATCAACTCTCCAACGCCGGGTTCATCGTCGCCGGACAGCCGTTGATCATCCCTATCACGGCCAGGTCCAATGAGGCCGGCACTGCGCAGCCTCGCACACCGTTGCCCGCGCCCTTCACCGGCCTGGACATCGGCCAACTGCCGCTGCAACAAGGCAGCCTCATGGAAATCACCATACATGCGTCACAGCCGGTTTCGTTAACGGGTCAATTCGGTAACTGGAGTATCCCGTTCATACAGGATGGTGATCGTTATATCGGATTGGTGGGCGTAGGCGCGCATCCGGTCACCGGTGTTACTCCCGGGTTGCACAGTGTCATCATCACCGCCACACAAGACAATGCCTTGCCGACGGTGATCTCATCGAATGTTCAGATCAACCCGGGCCATTACAACTCTGAATACATTCGCCTGTCGGCCGATCGGCAAGAGTTGCTCGATCCCCAGAACGTCAATTCCGAACTTGCCAAGCTCAACGCCGCCTGGACGGTCTTCAATCCGATACATTACTGGACAGGGTTGTTCCGCGTGCCGGTGGATAAATTCATCAAGATCAGTTCGCCGTTTGGCACACGCCGATCGTACGATGGCGGCCCGTTCGTCAGCTATCACGAAGGCACCGATTTTGCCGTGCCGGCCGGCACGCCGGTGCACGCGCCGGCCGACGGCGTCGTCGTGGTGGCCGAACCGTTGTCAGTGCGCGGCAATGCCGTCGTCATCGATCACGGCTGGGGCGTATTTACCGGCCTGTATCATTTATCGGAAATCAAAGTGACGCCGGGACAGACTGTCAAACAAGGCGATCTCGTTGGCTTGTCCGGCAACACCGGTCTGTCAACGGGCGCGCATTTACATTGGGACATTCGCATCCGCGGTCTCAACGTCGATGCGATGCAGCTGACGCGGCAGGTGTTTCCGTAGGGCGGGGATCAGGGATCAGTTAATCGGAGATCAGTTAATCAGAGAGCACGAAGCGCGTGGCGAAAAATTGAGATCACTCAGTCACCCTATCTCTCTGTCTCTCTTTCAATCTATCAGCGCGTCATCTCACAAGGAGACCACATCATGGCCGATCTTTTCTTTTCAGGTGTGCAGTTCGTGATTGCCGTCATTGCGGCGGCGATCGTGGCGTATCTCAGCATCTGGCTGTTCGACAAAGCAACGCACGGCATCGACGAATGGAATGAGTTGCGCAAAGGCAATCTGGCGGTCGGCGTGGTGTTGGGCGCCACCATCATCGGCGCGGGCATTGTGCTGCGGCCGGCCCTCGCGCCGATTACCCTGAGCCTCGACGCCGCGCCAGTCGATGCCGTGGCGTTGCGCATTTTGCTGCACGGGTTGCAAGTTCTGGTGGGCTTGTTGTTGGCGGTGGTTAGCCTGGGTCTATCGGTGTGGCTCTTCACGCGGCTGACGGGCAGCATTGACGAGTGGGCCGAGATCGCGCGGGGCAACACCGCGATTGCGGCCGTGCTGGCCGGTGTGATCATTGCCACGGCCTTAATCACCAGCACGACGCTGGAAGCGGTGTTGAAGTTGATCGTCCGATAACCTCTCGCCCGCGAACACTACGTTACACAAAACTTGGCCGCTGGTGAACACTCCCAGTGGCCAAGTAGGACGATCGAGCAACACAAAAAACCCTACGCCGCAGGCGCGTCAGACTCTGGCTCCTCATCCTCTTCTTCGTCGAAACCCGCGCCCAACAAGTCGCGTGCTTCCTCGGCCCGCTCGCGCTGCACCAGGATGCGCACTTCGCCCATATCCGCCACCGAAAACGGCAGGATGGACGATTCGGAGTCCAGCGCGGCGGGGATGCCAGAAGCTTCGAGGCGGCCCTTGATCACTTCGGCCAGCATTATTCCTGAAGCACGATACACGACCTCAAATCCTTCACGTTTCACATTCAGCTCTTTACCGAACATGATTGCCTCCTGGTATTTGGCTTTTGATGGCTAGTAATTGGCGATTAAAGCAAATTCCACTTTGATTTACGGCTCGGTCATTCCCGCGAAGGCGGGAATCCAGTGTCGGTGGCTGCCGAAGGTCCCGCCTTCGCGGGAATGACACGGCACAGTGTAATACCATAAACCAACCTGGAAACCGCTCTAGTGACGGGCAATCATCAGTATAGCATACCTTGTCATTGATCATTGTTAATTGTTCATTGGTCATTGTTCTTCCACCGTGGTATAATCCCGCGCGTTAATACCCTTGCAGTCCCTGCAGCAGGAGTCCAGTATCAGTGTCTAGCCGTGCAACACAAAGTCCCGCCTATTGGGGCAGCAGTTTCACCCTCACCAGTGACGACCGCGAGTTACTCCTGAATCTTTTCGTTGAAGACGAACAACCGCGCAGCAGCGATGAGTTGGCGCAGGCCCTCATTCGCCATCGCGTCGAACGGGAAGAAGCCGCCATCCGCCGCAAGCAGCAAGCGCAGGGCACGCTCTATCAGCCCAAGCGCGCTTTCAACGTGGGCGAGCAGGTGGTCTTTCCGGCGCTAGATTTTGCGGTGGGCACCGTGGCCTTCGTGCGCGAGGGGCATAACCCCGACGTGGCGGTTCCCTTTAAAGTGATTCAAGTCAACCTGGAGGGTGGTGGCGCGCGTGAATTCGCCGCCGAGCTCGCCGGCGACCATCGATTGAACGAAGATGCCGTGCTGCTCTCACCCGCCGATGAGCTGGTGCCGCCCGAAGAGATCTACGCTCACTACCAAGACACCTTCGTGCCGCATCTGCGTGAACTGCTGCGTAATAGCCCGGAATTCGTGTGGTTGGCCGGCAAGTGGTTCCCGCGCAGTTTGTTAGTGGAGCTTAACATCGGGCAGCTGAACATCGCCGAAGCGGTTTTAGATATGAATGGCGGCGGCCCGTTGCCCACCGCCGTGTTATTGCCCGAACTGGGTCTGCCGCCCGAAGTCAACCGCGATCTACAGATTTTCTCGCTGAATTACGCCCTGTTTAACGACGAGCGTTTCGACGAAGTAGGCCCGGCCGGTGAAGTGTTGTGGTTCCTGGCCCGGCTTGAACCTGCCGAAGTGCTCAGCACTCCGCAGTGGCTTAAGTACACCGCGCACAGCTACAACGCCAGCACGTTGACGGCCGATCTGGCTCGCGCTGACCGCCTCCTCGACGACGAGCTGGCCCGGCAACCGGCGCCTGATGAAGCCGTCGCCGAAGTAACGTTCACACTCACTTTCCCGCACCGCCGCAGCGGCACCGTGCCGCTCTCGCCGACGACTTCCAAACTATTCCCATCGGGCCGCACGCAGCGCATCCGCTTCACGTTTGAAGATGCGCGCTCCGGCAAACGCTGGCCGGGCTGGGTCGTCCATGAGCGCCACTATGCCTTCGGCCTGGACGCTTGGTATAAAGCCAACGACGTTCCCTCCGGGGCTTATGTGGAATTGCGGCGTGGCGCAGAACCGGGCGTCGTCATCGTCGATCTGCAAGGCAACCGCCAGCGGCGCGAGTGGATTCGCGTGGCCGTGCCCAAAGACGGACGTCTCACCTTTGAGATGCTCAAACGGCCCATTCCGTGCGACTACGACGATCAAATGATCGTGTTCGTCGACGATCTGCCCAGCATCGATAAACTATGGACGCAGATCGGCGAACGTGGCGCCACCATGCCCAATTTGCTGGAACAGCTGCTGCCCGAATTGGCGAAACTCAGCCCGCAGGGCAATGTCCATGCCAAGACACTATATGCGGCCATTAACCTGGTCAAACGTACACCGCCCGGCCCGCTCTTTGCGGCACTGCTTTCCCAAACTAAGTTCCGCTCCCTGGGTGACGGGTATTGGCTGGCACGCTAGTCTAAACCAAATCAAGAGTGGTATAATCGGCGGCGGTGCGTTTAGCAAAGCCGCCGATTTCGTTGACTTGACTTTACCAGCACTATGACAACAACACTTAAACCCATCCGGTCTCTACGACCAACCCTGGATACCCTGTTTCACATCGACTACGAGTGGTGGAACAAAGGGGATCGAGACCTACGCTTGTATTTGCGCAGCCATTTGTGCGCCGACCATCGCGCGCAGCTGGCTGAAGCCGATCTCGAAGGCGATATGATCGATTGGATCGATCCGAACACGGCTGAAGTGAAACGCACCGACGCGCTGGTGCTGCTGATGTGCACGCACTGCGTGCATCAAGCCGACTTCATTGGCGAGCATACCAGCATCGTCGATGCCGCCTTTCGCGTGTTCTTGACCAACGACAATCAGCCGCTCGCTTCGCACCAATTAGCCCAGCAGATCAATCGGGATGCCGAGACCATTCTCAGAACGATCGGCGGCAAGCAGGTCTATCAGGGCATTCGACCCATTTTAGGATGAAGATCGCAGTCAAGCTCCACGGCATCCTGCGCGACTATCGTCCGGCGGGCGCTCGGGCCGATCAATTCGAGATCGATCTAAGCGATCCGGCGGTGGTGCGCCAGACGGTCGAGCACTTTGGCATACCGCCCCAGCGGGTGCATGCCGTGTTTGTGAACGGTGCCGCGGCCAACCTCGAGGCTCCCCTGCACGATGGCGATCAGGTGCGCTTATTTCCGCCGGTCGTCGGCGGGGCCGAGCAGGTGATGGTCTCACCTTGGCGCGTGTTTGTCGGCGGCATCATGCAAGGCTCGCTGCGTGAGAACACCATTCAAACTCAAGACTATCGGCGCATCATCGGCGATTGCCTGCGCGCTCACTTGCCCAATGTCGCAGTGATCGATCCGTTTGAACTTCATCCCAACAGTGTGGCGTATGACGTGGACGAAGCACGGCACACCTTGATTACGCTGGCCCAGACCGCCGGTCAAGCAGATACGGCTGTGGTCTTTCTGCCGGAAGCCAGCATGGGCACGGCTCTGGAAATGTGGGAAGCTTATCGGGGTGGAAAACCGATCTTTGCCATCTCGCCGCTGGTACACAATTGGGTGATTAAATGCCTATCCACACGGGTGTTTGCCACCCTCGATGAATTCTGCGCCTTCGTGGCAGCCGGTGACTTCGAGCGTTCACTGCGCCTGGTCACGCTGCCTGATCAATCTAATGCCCCCGTAGCTCAATAGGATAGAGCGACAGACTTCTAATCTGCAGGTTGTGGGTTCAAGTCCCGCCGGGGGCGCCTGCATTTTTGTGGAGGAGCTTATGCTGCGATCGATTTCTCGCCCGCTCATATTGATCTTGATCGTCACGTTGGTTGCCGCCGGGCCGATCGGGTTGGTGACAGCCCGATCGGTTCAACCTCAATCCGGCGAGCTGCTGATCAACCCCGGCTTTGAAGATCCCTTCGTCCAGGAAGGCTCGGCCAACTTGTTTGTCGCCAACAGTTGGCAGCCCTGGTACGTGGTACCCGATGGTGTGACTTACCCCACGAAGTGTGCTGGGGATGACGCGAACTGCAAACCCTACCAGATTCCTGTCTATCACCCTTCTCAACCGCAAAACGCTAAAGTGCCACCCCGCGCGCTTTCGGGCAATTCGCAGCAGTGGGGCGCGTCGTATGCGGTCTACATCGCCGGCGTGTATCAGCAGGTCAGCAACATCGCGCCGGGCACTCAACTGCGCTTTTCGGCTTACACACAAGGCTTCAATTGCGACGATGATCGGGGCTGCTTTGGTCCCTCCGGGCAATATGGCTATTCGTACGAACCCGGCAACATGCAAATGCGCGTCGGAATTGATCCCACGGGCGGCACGAACGCGTTTGCGTCGACCGTCGTCTGGTCATCCTTCGTTAATCCGCTCGATGCTTTTGTGCTGCAACAAGTGGGGGCCGTGGCGCAGAGCGACAAAGTGACGGTGTTCGTGTGGTCCTCGCCTACCTTCCCTGAGAAGCATACCGAAGTCTATGTGGACAGTGCCAGCCTGGTTGCAACCGGGCAAGGTGCTGTTCCGACAAGCGCGTCGACTACTCAAGCCGCAGGCACACCGGCCCCCACTTCGACTATTTCACTCGATGCCAAGACTTACACCGTGATCGCGGGTGATACACTCTCGGCGATCGCGCAGCGCTACAACCTCACGCTCGATCAGCTGTTGACGCTCAATCCGACACTCACGCGTGACAGCGTGATCAATGTGGGTCAGGTGATCAATATCGCAGGCACGCCACCCACGCCGGGAGCGGCGACGAAGCCGGCCGCAACCGCGACGATAGCCCCGACGGCGACGCCGCAACCATCGCCGACGATCGCGCCAACCATGACATCGACGCTGGTGACGGTTGCCACCGCAACACCCGCTTCCACCACGCCCGTGACGGCCACAACTTCCATGACACCGACTGCGCTGGCTACAACGGCCAATGTCGCCATGAGCTCCGGCCTGTGTCTGCAAGCCTTTGACGATCTCAACAACAATCTGACGCGCGACCCCAATGAAGCGCTGGTGGCAGGCGTCGCCTTCAACGTCAAGAGCGTCGATGGCAAGACCTCCGTCGATTACACGACCGACGGCAAACAAGAGCCGCAGTGCTTTACCACGTTGCCGGATGGTCGTTACGCCATCAACACGCAGCTGCCCGCTGATCGAGTAGCGACGACGGATTCCGCCTGGCAGATGTCACTGTTAACTGGAACCAACGTCAACATCGCGTTGGGCACCCGCCTCGATGTGACACTGGCAGCTGTCGAGCCGACGCTGGAACCGACGCCTCTGATACCCGCGACACCCGCACCGACGACCACCCGCAGTAGCAACGCGGCCCCGTTGGCCCTGCTGGGCGGCGGCGTACTGATTCTGTTTGCCGGTGTCGCACTGTTTCTGGGTTTGCGCACGCGCAAGAAGTAGTAACGATTTCAAATCGTTACTACAAGAGGGCGAGAACGCCTCGCCCCTTTTTCTTGATTCATGTGGCACTTCCACGCGTAGTTACCTCCCGCTGGCGCTATCTCAGCCTGGTGTTCTTGCTGGGCCTGTACTTTGCGCAATCGATCGCCGCCGCGCCGCAGCACAGCGTCACCTTTGACGAGCAATATCACATCACACCCGGCTACGTTTATCTCACGCAGGGCGATTTGCGCTTTCATCACGATCAGAATCCGCCGCTGTTCGAAGCGATCCTCAGTGCGCCGTTGCTCGCCCGATCGGATATCCAACTCCCGATCGATCACCCTGCCTATCAGCTGTGGAGCGACGTCTATCTTTTTTCCGATGCGTTTTTGTGGCACAGCGGCAACAACGCCGACAGCCTGATTTACAGCGGACGCGTGATGGCGGCCTTGACGGGAGTGCTGCTGGGCTTGCTGTTGTTCGTGTGGGGCAAGCAGCTCTTCGGCGAAGCGGCCGGTTGGGTAGCCGTCTTCCTCTTCGTGTTCGATCCCAACTTCATCGCCGGTGCCATTCCCACGCTCGATCTGCCGCTGGCCTTCACCTGCACGTTGGCGATGTTTTGCCTGTGGCACACCCTCAAACGCTCGACGGCGCTTACCCTGATCTTCACCGGTCTCGCGCTGGGCTTCGCGCTCGCCACCAAGTTTCTCAGCATACTGCTGCTGCCCAGTTTTGGATTGGTCATGTTGCTCTATCCCACCGCAGAGATCGAGCGCCACGCAGTACGGAGTAGTGCGAAGCCTCCCGGCGGGACGCCCCACGCTTTACGCATTACTCGTTACTCGTTAGTGCGAAGCCTCCCGGTGGGACTCATTAAGCGCCTACTCGCTTTGGGCCTCATGCTCCTCATCGCATGGTTCGTCCTCTGGATCACCTACCGCTTTCAGTTCGGGCCGATCAACGGTGCAGGCCTGCCCGTCCCGGCTCCGCAATACTTTGAATCCTTCATCGGCATGTTCTTCAAGAGCAGCGAGGGGCGCGCGAATTACTTAGCGGGGCAAGTCTCGACGACGGGCTGGTGGTATTACTTCATCGTCGCCTTCTTGATCAAGACGCCTATTCCCACACTCGTCGCCATTCTCTTGGCCTTCATTCGCTGGCCGTGGCGGCGCGCGTGGCGGCGCGAGTGGCGCACAGCCAGCGTGCTGTACCTGCCCGCGTTGTTGTTCTTCTTCGGCGCATCGATCAGCAAACTGCAACTCGGCTATCGCTATCTCTTGCCGATGCTGCCCTTCTTGTTTCTCATGGCAGGCCGCGCCGTCAGTGTCATTTCGCCAAGCGCGTCCCCGCCGCTTCGCGCCGGACAGGGCGTGAGTCCCGCAGGGACGAAGAATCTCGATCTGCCTCACAAGAGATTCCTCGCCGCCCAACGGATCGGAATGACACTGCTGGCTGTCTGGCTCATCATCAGCGCCGTCGTCACCTACCCCAATCATCTGTCCTATTTCAATGAATTCGCCGGCGGACCGAACAACGGGTACAACTATTTGATCGATTCCAATGTCGATTGGGGACAAGACTTGCCCACCCTGAAAAGATGGATCGATCTCAAGCAGCCCGATCGTCTCCACCTGGCCTTCTTCGGCTCTGCGTATCCCGATCGATATGGCGTCAACGCGATCGGCCTTCCCAGTTATCCCAACAGCGCCTTCGGTCGTGAAGCCGATGCGTTCACCTCGTACAGTCTGGAATCCGGCCAATATGCGCTGAGTGCGACCTTGTTGCGCATCGGGCTGGTCTCGCGCTTATTCAACGCTTACCAAGCCTTTCAGGCGATGACGCCGATCGATCAACCGGCTCCGTCGATCTTGATCTACGCTGTGCGCTATCCCGCACAGGCCGAAGTCGATCGCGCGGTGATCGTCGGGCCGCTGGCCGCCGAAGTTCCGCCAATCGATCTTGGCTATCGCGCCGATCATCCCCTGCGCGCCAAATATTGTGAACCCGATCAATGCTTCATCCTGACACCGCATCCGGCGCGCTACCTCACGCTCGATTTACCGGGCTTCGTGAAGAACGCGGCCAGTAACGTGCCATCACCAGCGAGTCAGTACAAAGTCTATCAACTCGACGCCACAGCATCCATCGAGGATCAGCTCAAGCAGTTAGCCTCGTCGGCTAGCGTCAGCGTGACCTATCCCATCACGTTTGAAAATGGGCTGGCTTTGGCGGGTTACGAAGTTCAACCTCCGGGAGGGCAGGCACTCAACACCTACTGGCGCGTGACCGATCGCGTACAGCCTCCTGTGACGATCTTCGTGCACCTGCTCGATGCACAGGGCAACATCGTGGCGCAGGATGACAGCTTCGGCGCGGCGACGCGGATGCTGGAACCCGGTGACCTGATCGTGCAGCGTCATCCGCTCAAGAGCAAGCAGCCGCTGCCACCGGGGACTTATCAACTCGCGGTAGGGTTGTATAATCCCGACACGCTTGAACGGTTCAAGACGCTAACGGGAGAAGATCGCTTGCTGTTAGGAACGCTGGAAGTGAAGCCGTAATGAGTCCCACAGGGAGGCTTCGCACTAACGAGTAATGAGTAATGCGTAATCACGTACTGCGCAAACCCTGGGTGCTGCTGCTGATCAGCGCCATCATCACGTTAGCCATCGCGTATCAATTCCGCGCGCCAGTCGTGCTGGAGATGGCGTCACCGGCCGAAGAACTATATCTCACGCGCGGCTTCTATCCCAACGAAGAAACGGCGGGCGTAACATTCCGCTGGACGAGCGGCGACGCGCAAATCACGCTGCCGGGTGTCGGCGCGCCCATCGGCGGCGGCGTTCCGCTTAAGCTGCATCTGCAGCTGCATGAGTTGCGCCCCGCCCCGTTGACACCCCAGCCAGTGGCGCTCTCCCTCAACGGCAACCCGATCACTTTCTTCACGCCCACCAACGATCTCGCCGCGTATGATTTCGATCTCCCGGCATCCGATCTACGCGGCGATGCCGTCATCGATCTGCGCTCAGACACATTCACGCCCAAAGACACTTTGCCTAACAGCACCGATGAACGAGCGCTGGGCCTATTCGTCGATCAGATCAAACTCGACTACGGAGCGGGCCTGATCGTCCCGCCGTTGATTGTTTACGCGCTGCTCATCGCCAGCGTCGTGGCGCTCTACGGGCTGAGTAAAACGATCGGGTTGAGTGCGCGCGTGAGTTTTGCGATCGCGCTGATCCTGCTGATCGCCGAAGTCATCGGCGTGATCGCCTTCCGGCTGTTCACCGCGCACAACGCGCCGTGGTTGGCAGCAACAATTATCGGGGCATGGTTGATCGCACTGCGTTTGAAGCGAAGCGAGAGGCAGGAAGCAGGAGGCAAGAGGCAAGAGGCAGGAAGCATACCCGGTCCGCATTCCACATTCCGCATTCCACATTCCGCATTCACGTTCATTCTCGCTATTGTCTTAATATGGCGCATCGTGCTGGTGTTCATTCCGATCTTCGGCGAAGCGGTGGAAGGCACGCGCGAGTGTTGCCCGGAAGTGCTGCCCAAGCCGATCGCGTCGTGGCAGGATGCGGCTTTTGGGACGTGGCAGCGCTGGGATGCCTTGTGGTACAGCAGCATCGCGCAAGATGGTTATCAATATCACGGCGAACGTGAAGCGACCAACGTCGGTTTCTTCCCGCTGTTCCCACTGGTCAACGGCGTGATCCTGCGCCTCACCGGATTGCCCGTCGAAGCGAGTGGCGCGATCGTGTCCACGGTGGTCACGCTGTTGGCGTGTTTCGTGTTGTATAAACTCACCCTTGGCGAAACGGATGATCCCGGCGTCGCACAGCGCACGGTGTTGTATCTCATCGCGTTTCCGGCGGCGTATTATCTGGCGATCGGCTACAGCGAGGCGTTGTATTTGTTGTGCGTATTGGGTGCATTCTACTTCGCTCGCCAAGGCAAGTGGTGGTGGTGCGGAGCGGTGGCCTTCTTAGCGGGATTGGCGCGTCTGCACGGCGCGCTGCTCATTGTGCCGCTAGGTTATGAATGGTTGCGGCAAAGATTCGCTCAAGCCGGACGACAGTCCGGCGGTGCGGCGGACTCTCGTCCGCCGCGAGCGAGCATTGTTACCGTGTTCGCCGCACCGCTGGGTGTGCTGGCGTTTAACTTCTATCTCAACGCGCAGTTCGGCCAACCCGCCGGTTATTTCTCGCCGTATTTCCAGATTCAAACACTGTTCTTCAAGGGCATTCGCGCCGAGGCGTTTCCCACGTTCCCCGGCACGACGCTGGCGAATTCTCTCTTCGGGCTTTTCAACGGCGTACCCTCGACGGAAAGCATCGCCGTGATGGCGGCGCTGATCTTCTTGTTGATCATGACGGTGGAGGTCTGGGCGAGACTGCCCCGCGTGTACGGCGTTTACATGTTGACGGTCGTGTTGTTCTCGCTGGTGGGCGGCGATTTGATCTCGCTGCCGCGCTTCGTGGTGCCGATGTTCCCGGCGTTCATCGCGCTCGCGCTGATCGGCAAACGCGAATGGGCCGATCGGTTGATCTTGATCCCGTCGTTGATGCTGCAAGGCGTACTGGCCTTGCTATTTACGAAGGGGTATTGGATTGCGTGAGGATCACTTATAGAGGAAATAGCGGGCTAAGCGCAGATACATGCCCGGCCAATCAAAGTCGTGGGGCGCGCCGTTCGACGCGATGCGCGGCCCCATCAGAACCTGCGGATCGATGTGCGTCCAGGTCAGCGACGAGACGTAAATCATGGCGGGTTCATCGGTCGTTTTGCGCAGCCGCTGGATCAGGTTAAACATCTTCGTTTCGTCTTCGGCCAGCAGCCAGATTTTGTCTTGAAATATATACGGCGCACCTTGTGGCAAAAACCAGGCGTCGGACACGACCACCCGATCGGGCCACTGCTCGATGATGGTCGATAGCGCCAGATTGTTCAGCTGTCCGTCTTGAATGAATCTCACGCCCAGTACAGTCGATGCCGCGCCTGCAATGAACAACGCGCCGAAACTCAGCATGATGCCCGCGCGGGCGAGACCGACCATGTTTCGTCGAACTTCGCCGACGACAACCATCACGACGATTACCAGGGGCGCAATTGCCGGCAGTAAGAAACGCGGTCCCCATTGAACGCCGCCCTGAAACGGACTCACGATCACGACCAGGACGCTGAACGCGAGGGCGACGATTGCCAGGAAGCGTGTCTCGCGTGACAGATAGACTGAATTTGAGCGTAATATGGGCACAAACAGCACCATCAAGATCAACGGAAACGTCGCTAACAGATCGTCAGGACGCAGCGCCTGGCCGTCATTCCAAATCGTCATTCGCGCCAGAAGCAACGCCGCAATCGCGATCAGACTCGTTGTTAGCAGTGCAAGGGCCACACGTGCCGGCTGCCCGCGCCGCCCGAGCATAACCAGTCCGGATAACGCCAGCGCGACCATACCCAGAATCAGCAAAGCCGCCCATCCTTCACCGCCCACCGGCCACAGCATCGTCCAATTGCGGCCGGTGGTGTCGCCCAACCGCTCCAGCATATCGGTGCCGCCCAGCGCCGGCATGTTTTGCGTCAGGCGTGGGCCTAATGGGCTGCCCCAGCGCACAAATTGATAGAGCCACCACGGCCCCGCTGTCAGCAGGCCCCCGATCGCCAGCCCAATCAGCGCGCGCAGCAACGGCCAGGCCGATCGGAGGGTGAGCAACCCGATCGCGAGCGCCAGCGGGAAGACATACAACTCTGCCCGCATCGTCAAGCCTAACCCAACCGCCGCTCCGGCGATGATCAGCCAGCGCCATGGATGCACTCCGTCCATGGCTTTAATGACGCCAACCAGGGCCAGCAACGTCAGGCAAACTCCGGACGTGTGCTCCCAAAATTCAAGCGAATAGATCAGCAGCGGGCTGCTCAGTCCGATTAGTAGTGGAGCCAGGGCGGCCCAGCGATCGGGCCGCACCCGCCAGGCTAACCAGGCCGTCATGATCAGCGACAAGACGCCCGCCAGCCACGGCAGCACGAGCAATCCAGTGTGTCCCCACAGCGCATACAGGGCCGCACTGCCCCAGATGAAAGGGGATATATATTCGGAGTAAGGTTGGCCGTCTTCCCAGAAAAACCACGGGGCAAGAAACGGCGAGTATTGATGGTCAGGATCGTATGGCGCGCCGGCATAATCGATCGGCGCATCCAGGCGGCCCGTGCGCGCGATGCTTTGCACTTGCCATAGTTTGACGCCCGCATCACTGGACGCAAAGCCGTGCACGGTGGCGCTCTGCGCGGCCAACACCGTGTAAAGGATGGTCATTGCCAGCACCGACGCCCACACTAAGCGACGCGGCACTGTCCATATGGATTGAATCAAGCTCATCTCGTTTCCAAACTTACGGTGCAAATTTGATCGAGGCGTAGGCCACGACCAGCTGCCGTTTATCGCCACTTTGCCCGTTGGTCGTTTCAACCGGCGAAGCCGATCGTGCAGGCACAAACCTCATACGGGGCACGACTGACTTCCTGAGAACAGGGTGCTTCAAGCGTCGCGAAAACTTAGCGCGTCAGGGTGATTGGGTTCGATTCAATATGATCGGTCGGTGCCCCAACCGGCGGATTTATCACTGATAAGCGCGCGCCGGTTTGAGCGTCGTACAGGCCGATCGACAGGCGATATTGCCCGGACTGCACGTTTGGCCCCAGTTGAATCACGTGTTGATCGAGATACATTTCACCCGGCTGCCAACACGTCATCAAGGGCGAACCGTTCTGTGGTCGTCCATCGGCCTGTGCCACGATCTGGCCGCCAGCATCGACCACGTGACTGAAGACCACGTATGGCCGATCGATCTGATCCACATCGCGCCAATACAGCGTCAAAGTCAGTTGATCCTGGTTGCGTTGAGTCGCGTACCCGACCAGCTGAGCCATACCGCCAAAATCGGCTTGCACGGCTGTAGCTGAGTTGGGCACTGCGGCGATGGTTTCGCGCGGCGGCAGGCCATACAGGCCCACTTCCATGACGCGCAGCACGGCCAGCATCGCGATGACCTGAACGACCAGCAGGCCCCATACCCATGCCCACGACCGACCACGGTTCGGCGCATCGACCAATATCTGCGCCACGACGACCACCGCCAGCGGCATGAACATCATCCAGGTGCGAGCCGTTTCGTCGCGCGCGGGATCGACCACCGTCAAGATTACCAACCCCACGCCCAGGGAGAG
>PMCF01000360.1 GCA_003154115.1 Anaerolineae bacterium | reverse complement strand
CGTTTCAGGCAGATGGGGCGGATGGCAGAGATGTTTGCCGAGTTACCAGAGGAAGACCAAAAACAAATAATCGCTGAGATGCGGCAAGGAAAGAAAGACGTCGCCGACTGAAGTAGGCCGTCTGGCCGGCGTAGGAAGGACTTAGTCGCCGGTGGTTGGTTTCTAATGGATCGTTGTGGTTAGCCTGCTATTTGAAATGGAGAGGAAGGGTTGATGATTGATATTGATGAGGAAGCACTGCAAATTACCATTAGTGAAATGGCAACATTTAGACCTGAATGCGATGCCAATGTCATCCGATGCAGGATAGAAGATTGGCTAAAAACAGGTCAGGAGCCATTAAGCGAAGCAGCGCAGGATATCATCTTCTCCTACTGGCGAACGCTGGACCGGAGGGCCCAGTCATTATTGCGTACACTTGGGACGGCGCCGTCCCAAGTGTACGGGAGACCGACAGCGTTTGTTTAGGAGGAAGATCATGAAACACCCACGGACGTCAATCGCGCGTTGCCAGCGCGCTATCGCTTGTCACAAATAGAATGGGCCGATGTAGTCACGGCGTCCGAATTTTTTATCTCGCCGACCGGCCTAACCGCAACGAAAGGTAAAAGGTAAATTGATGCAAACGACTTCACCCACTTCACGACGTTCACGAATATTGAACTGGCTAACGCCCGTCGTCCTGGTCATCGCGGTCGTCCTACTAGCGGCTGTCGTGGCACGCTCGGTGGCTTTAGCGACCCTCCAGGAGGCTCTGGCGAAATCGGCCGGATTACCTTCGGGCGCAGCCGACAGCGCTGCGCCGGCGCAGGTGATCACCAACCCGCCTCAACTGACCATCCGCCCGGCCACCCGGCTAGGCTCACCGACGGCACCGATCACCATCATCGAGTTCAGCGATTTCCAGTGCCCGTTCTGCGCGAAGGTCGAGGCCGAGACGATGGCCCGCCTGCGTGGCACGTACGTACTCAGTGGCACGGTGGCGCTTGTCTACATGCACGCGGCCGTGCTGGGTGATGAGTCCACGTGGGCCGCTCAGGCTGCTGAGTGCGCCGCCGATCAGGGACAATTCTGGGCGTATCACGATCTGCTCTTTGCCCGGCAATCCGGTGAGAATCAAGGGGCGTTCACCAAAGAGCATCTGATCGGATTCGCCGGTGAATTAGAATTGGACTTGAGCCGGTTCGAGCCGTGCTTGAAAAATGATGAAACGCTGGCGCGGGTGAAGCAGGATACCGCCGAGGCCCAGACGGCGGGCGTCCGCGGCACGCCTACTTTCTTCATCAACGGGCAGCCTCTGATCGGCGCCCAGCCGTTGAGCACATTTGAAAAAATGATCGCAGTGCGTTAGCGCACGCTGCGGCGCTGATCTGTTGCAGCCATTGGCCTGCCAGGCGTGGAGGGAATATGCCTAATATGCTAGACCCGGAGATGATGGACCCGGATGATGAACTGCTGTTTGAGGTCAGCGTCGAGGACGTAAATACAGATGATACCTTGTCGTTATTCTTTCGTGCTGACCCAAATGAATACGTTCAAGCCTTCTTCGACGTTTGGCAAGAGGGCATGGATTGGATAAGGCGCCGACCCCAACGTGGGTGGATAATCAGAGGGATCAAGTATGTGTCAGAGGTCTACCCGGCCAGTCCACAACAGAAATCTACCATACGCCTGGCACGTCAGACAGGCCAGGCCACAAACTCCAGCGATGTCTGCCTTGTGATGCAGGAACATTGCACAGTGACGGTCGAGTTGCACGACGCGACCGCGCCTGAAAAATCCCTTTACATTACCGAGATGAAATCGCCGCCGCGTGTTGGGGAAATGGTCAGGATCGATTCCTACGACTATTGTGGTGAAGTGATAGACGTGGGGTGGCACATTGACACAACTGATGCTTCAAAGCACATGGTGGTGGTCGTTTGCCGATCGGACGGTATGGAAACGCCCGGTCCGTGAATAGGATGCCACGGTTGCCTGTCAGATTTGAGAATTGATAGTTGATTGGGTACACTGTTACCTGATGAGTTACCGTTGCTGTCCATCCGGCTGAGGAGGCGTTGAGTGAAAACCATCTTTTCGGAAGAGGAATTCCTGAGTTTAGCCGCAGCCCTGCCAGAGAGTGATCAATCGCTATTCGCCTGGCTGCTGCGCGAGCACGCCGCCAAGATTCAAAATGGTGGCGATCCAACCGTAGCGCTGCATTGGCACAACGAAGTCGTCTTCCGCTCTCAGTTCGTCGGACAGATCATCGACTTCACGTTGATAGATCTGGGGATGCAACATGCGCTGGAGGTAGCGCCGATCGGCCTTTGCCCGCTGTGCGGGCGGAAGGGCGTTGTGTCTAGGATCGATCCCTACCCGTATTTTACGGAACACGTCATCTTCGTGATGGGCGCGATGGTGACGAAACCGCTGGATACGTGCAAGTGGGGGGAGCACTGGCCGGACCGGGATGAGGATTATCGACCCGACGGGGTAAGAGTTGTGCAAAGCCCGGCCCTGCTCGGCACGCATACGGTGTATACGCGCTCAGATAATTTTGGCTTGGGCATTTCCACTGGCGCGACTAGGCCGGAGGCCTAGTCGCGTGATCCCGTTGGTATACGACAAACCCCGCAGTTTCAATTTATGGTTGCACCATGAGTTGCCCGACGATATGTGCCGACGATGAGACGAACAGGTTGCGCCACTTTCGATGCCAGGCCGGCTTAAGCTGTGCAAGCCCNNATGGATTGTGCAATTGGAGCGCGATCACTTGTTCAGGGAGTCGGGCGGGCGTAAGTTGGAACGCTTGGTGCGGGATGCCTACGCTTGGCAAATCCCGCATATCTATAAACAGTGGTTGTATACCCGGGCGGTCATGATGCACCGACTGGCGGACGCACTGGAAATAGATTTTGCGGTGATTTTTCCTACCGTTTATTGCGAGAATCTCGGCCAAAGAATGTGGCTCACGCTCTACTTGATTCGCAAGATGCATGCGGCCCTGGGGGCAAACGAGACCTATCCTACATTGTCGAGCAACCCGAGCGCCTGCTGGGGTTGGTTCCGACAAGAACCGTTGGAGCCCCTGGCGTATCAGCTGGCCGAAGATCGTGAAGAGTACTTACCGGGCGGCGATCATCTCGATTGGGCGGTGCATGTTGTTTTGCGGCGTAGTCGGCTGACACCGCGTCAGCGGGTTGTCTTGCAGTTGCGATACGGGCTGGGGGATGATGAGTCGTGTCTGACCCTCCGCGAAGTTGGCCAGCGCTTGAATATTACAGTAGATACTGTTCGCCAGATCGAGGCGCGCGCCCTGCGGCGATTGCGGCATCCCTATTATTCACGAGAATTGCGCGTTTATCTCTAGCTAGCTGATGGCAGTGAGATAACCGTCAGGCTAGGCCGAGCAGAAAGGATCGGCATGAATGGCTAGAAATGGCGTTGGCAATACTTGAAGCGCATGTTCAGACCGCAAGTGGACGAATCTCTGCGAGAGACGCTCAAGAGCCAGCTAGATCAAATGAACGACGAACAATGAAGACACGTCGAGCATGTTGCACGTAACCTGGTTATCGCACAATTCGTTGACGATGTTGTCGCTTTAGTTTCAGGTAAACCGCCACAAGGCCGTGACGTGAATACTCGTTGAGCAGCTCGGCAGTGGCGAACACTTGGGCCGGTCCCATAACTCATTTCGTAAGATATGCTGACGATGCAAACAAAGTCGCAGGAATAATTACGATGTTTGCCAAATTACGTCGCGGGCTTCGTGCACGCACGACTGCACCCTCCGGATCTTCCTGGCTTGTGGAGTTCATGGCCAGGATGCTTGACGATCTACCGCCTGACAAGCCGCGCGAGATGAAGGACTTGATTTACTATCAATATGTGCGCCAGAAGGGCTACGAGCCCGTGCCGGCCCTGTTTTTCGCACGGATTCTGCGATTGGATGAAACGCACCGCGATACTGCGCGCCGCTGGTTCAACGCGTTAGTCGTGCGCCGTGCGTGCGATCAACGCCTATTGACGACTCACACAGCATTGGACGCAGCCCACCATGCTCTGTGGGCCGACTGGAATGCCCTCTACGACCGCCTCAGCCCGGAGGATCGAGAGACGATTAAGGCGGCTATCGACCAGCAGACTGAAGCCGCAGGCAAGATAAAAACGCTGTTGCTGATGATTTCGCGCGATCAC
>PMCF01000460.1:5270-14942 GCA_003154115.1 Anaerolineae bacterium | reverse complement strand
CCAGACTCTTATTGTGCATAAACTCTTATGATTACTTTGAAGGGAATCAAGGGATCATCCCGGCGCGGCTGTTCGATACCTCTCAGACGACTGCCGCCTATTTGCACCAGCGTGTGCTGCAGGTGCTGGAAGAGTATTTCTCTACCCTTGGCCGGGTTGCCGAGCAGTGTCAAGTGAAACACTACCGCGACCGGTTGGACCAGGGCACGTTCGCTGCAAGGGTATTTCTCCAACCTTTGAATATTGATCTGCCCGTCTTGCTCTATTTTGATAAGACGACCGGGATTCGGAACTATCCGTTCACCTCGGCTGCATTTGTTGGCACACCCTACCAGTCGGCGGTCGAAGATGACTGGATGTCGATCCCGCACGAGATCGGCCACTACCTGTACTGGAACCTGGGCAAGGATCCGGCGGGTAACCTGACGCTCGGCAACCTGGCTGACTCGCTTCGCTGGCAAGAGGAGCTCAGGGCCTGCGCGGATTCGGCCGCAAGTTCAGGTGCGACAGCCGCTGAACAAAGCCTGAAGAGGATGTTCCATTCCTGGCTGGAGGAGATATTTGCCGACGTGGTGGGAACGCACCTTGGCGGTGAACCCTTCGTCAAATCCCTGGAGACGCGCATCGAGCGCTTTGCGGGGGGAGAGGATGATTTGAAGTTAGACGATGGCGAGCACCCGCCCTTGTGTTTGCGCCCGGTCGTGCGGACACATACGCTAGAGTTGAAAAACCATAATTCGGCCATCAATTTCGACACCTTCTTTGAACAGACTTTCAATGGCCTGGATGTGCCGGGTCTTAAACTGCAGGGGACTCTCAGCCCTCACGAAGAGCATCAGCCTGCGCTGGCAGCGGCAGATCAAGCTGTGGCTGTTGCAGAACCGCCTGCGCTGCCCATGGAAGTCCGCCAAATCATTCCCGCCCTCCAGCAGCTCGTCGATGGTCTTTACACGGAGATTAAAGATGTAATCGACAAGTTACCCAGTCCGGCGTCGAATCAGACTACGGCGTTTGCGCGCATGCTCGATCGCGCAAACGAATTGGCACCACACAATAGAAAGTGGCCCTACGAAAATCTATTGGAGCCCATCATCCTGGAGGGCAGCATCTATCACTCTCACTGGGCTGTAGGCCACTACCAGTCGCACTGGGTAAGTGGTCACAATCACTAAACCCGGCGGTCGCCTTCTCCTGCGTGGGACGAATTGTGGAACATTCGCGTCAAGTCCGCGCTCGATTGAGATCATGCTGATCGGGCGCGGTTCATTTCTGCCGAAAACCTTCGCTGTGCTATACTTTGCTTCACCAACACTTCGCTCCATTTTCATTAGGTGTGGTACTGATCGCAGGTCCTTCCCATGACCGATTCCGATCCCGATTCAATCACTATCTCTAATCGCAGCGGCGGCGCTGATCTCGACGCCGGGCGCGACATCAACATCGACGGCGATGTCGCTGGCCGCGACATCATCAAGGTTACGAACATCACCGGCGATCAGCAATACGATGTGCATGGCCTCGCCAATCCCTACCTGGGCCTGCAGAGTTTCACCTATGCCGACTGTGCGAAGTATGCCGGCCGCGAAAAACTGATCGCCGAAACGGTGGCGCGTCTCACCGCCCCTAACGATCCGCTTGCTTTGCTATTCATCACTGGCGCAAGTGGCAGCGGCAAATCCTCGTTCGTGCAGGCGGGTGTGCTGCCCGCGTTGGAAAAGCACTACGCCGCGCTGAGTGTGAAGTGGGCCGTCTTCCGTCCCTCACGCGATCCGCTGGCTGCGCTGGCCGATGCGCTGTGGCGGCAACTCGGCCTGCCGCAGTTTGATGCGTCCACCGACTTCGGTGACTTTTTGAAGTCGCACACACCATCACAGCAAGTCAACGTGATCGTCATCGATCAATTCGAGGAACTGTTCACGCAGTCGAACGCCCAGCCGCGCGATGCACTGTTCGCTCTGCTCACGCAACTGTCGCCGTTCCGATCGACGCGCACGCACATTATCGCCACGGTGCGCGCTGATTACCTCCCTGAGTTGTTCGCGCTGCCCGCGTTGTACGACATCGCCAAGCATGGAATTGATCTGCGCGCGATGAGCGTAGATGAACTTGGCAACGCCATTCAACAGCCACTGCGGGCGACCTATCCTGACAGAGACACGCGCTTCCAATCCGAGTTAGTCGAACGGCTGGCGCACGACAGTGCCGAAGACGCGGCCTATCTGCCGCTGTTGCAAGTGACGCTCGAAGAAATCTGGCGCAAGGGCACGCTGACTGTTGGGTCATACACCAACCTCGCCGATGCGATCAAGCAGCGCGCCGGCAAGGTGTTGGAATATCAAGACTACGATGCCGCTCAACCGAGTCAACCCCGCACACCTGAAGAACAAGCGGCGATCTTGAACCTGTGCCTCGATCTGGTCGATGTCTCATTGGACGATGAAGCGCGCCGGGATGTGCGCCGCCGCCGCTCGAAAGATGAACTCACCAGCGGTGCACCTGAGCGAGCGCGGCTGATCGACGCCTTGACGCAAGCCCGCTTGCTGAGCGCAGGCACTGAAAGCGGCGAGCCGACCCATGTTGAAGTAGACCTCATTCACGAGACCTTGCTGTCAAACTGGGGCAAATTGCGGGATGCGATTAAAGAGCGACGCCATGAATTGCAGCAGCGCGCGCGTTTTGAGCAACAGTTGAAGGAGTGGATTAGGCAGAATCGAGCGGACGACTATCTGTTGATCGGTGTGCACTTGGCTGAAGCACGCGACTTGGAACGCCGCGTCGACATTGCCCTGCACAGCGCAGACGCCAAAGACTTTGTTCGCCGCAGCGTCGAGCGCGAAGAAGCCCGCCATCAAAAGGAACTCGATGATGCGCGCAAGTTAGCAGAATCGCAGAGATTACGCGCTGAAGAACAAACGCGGTCAGCGACGCGGTTGCGCCAACGGGCGGCGTATTTGGTGGTGGCATTGGGTGTGGCGCTGTTGCTGGGAATCGCGGCTGGTGTGTTTGGTGTTCAATCAAACCAAAATGCGGCAGAAGCCGGGCGAAACGCTGCGACGGCACAGGCGGCCAGTACGCTGGCTGTCGCCAATGCTAGCACCGCGCAAGCCGCCAGCACTCAGGCCGTGGCGCAACAGACCACTGCCGAAGCCGCTAGCACGCTGGCCGTGGAACAGCGCACTGAGGCTGAACACCAAGCGAAGATTGCCCTTTCAGGCCAGCTGTCAACCCAATCCCAGACCCAGTTGACTCATCAGCTTGACCAGGCGATGCTCCTGGCTGCCGAATCCTACCTGACTGCCGATACCTATCACACTCGCAGCAGTTTGCTCCTGGCACTGGAGCAGAGTCCTCAACTGGCACGCATCGATCGTTATCCGGAGCAAATCACTGCACTGGCCTTTACTCCGGATGGAAAGTGGATCGCTGTGGCTGGCTGCGCGCAGCGCGATGAGAAGCATGATGCCTGTCTGCAAAATAAGATTGTCTTCTACGACTTTGCCAGCGGGCAGACGGGGCGAGTCCTGGCTGCCGGTAAGGGCCGGCTTACCGGGTTGGCCTTTACCCCAGATGGATCGATTCTGTTTGCTGCTTTCGCCAATGACCGGATCTATCGCCTCGATCTATCTGCGCCAGGCCAACCGACCCCCATTCCTCTGCCGGCTTTCGCCAACAGCAGTGGAACTGTGGCCATCAGTCCAGACGGGAAATACATGGCCAGCAGTGGCTGCGATTTCTTTTCCTTGACTGACGGATTGTGCCAAAAAGGCGGAATGGTCCTCTGGGATTTGGGCAGCGATAATCCACCTGGAGTGGCACTTAAAGGAGTGGGGACGCAGATGCATAACGTGGCCTTCAGCCCGCAGAGTGACCGTCTCTACGCTGGCGACTGTGCCAGCCTGCGAACCGAAGGATCTGGTAAATCCAAAATAGATTTCTGCCAGAAGGGAGAAGTAAAAACCTGGAACCTGCCAGACGGAAGCATGCAGGAGCATCCGATTGAAGGCACAACCACTGCGATCATCTCGGTCGACGTGAGCGCCGATGGCAAGCTGCTGGCTGCCGGGGATGCTGCAGGGATCGTCCACATCATTAACCTGGCAAGCTGGAAGCAGGTAGCCTCCCACACGCAGAAATCAAATATTGACAGCCTGCTCTTCAGCCGATCAGGCAGCGACCAGATTTTGGCCAGCCTTAGTTTCGGAAACCCAATTGAGATTCACTCCGCTACAAATTCCAGAGACGATTTCACTCTGGAGCCTTACCAAACAACCCGATTCGTCGATGCTCTGGCAATCAACCCGGATGGCCGCTTCTTGGCCAGTAGCGCCTGCGCTGTAGCCGGGACATATATGGACTGCAAAGAAAGTCAGATCTACCTGTGGAACCTGTTTTCCTGGCAGCCGGTGGCGCAAGTTTTCAGCGGCCGCGATCCCTCGCCTTGGAGCTACTGGCAGATTGGCTTTGACCTCGCTGCCCCGCAAAAACCAATTGTTGTCGCTGCTTCCTCGAAAGATATCGTTGTCTGGGATGTCGAGAAAAACCAGCCAGCCGGGCAGCCTTTCACAACCGCATCGGATGTCGATCTTTCTAATATTTACCTCAGCCACTTCGGTAAGGTATTGGTCTACACAGAGCTAATCGGGAACGTCCAATCCACTCGGATGCATTTCTTGGACGTTGCCACTCGACAGACGATTGGCGCACCGGTTATGATCGACGGGTGGTCACTGAATCTGAAGTTCAGTCCGGATGACCGTTTGATGGTCAGTGATGGACCTCATGGGACTTTCCTGGTCTGGGATCCAACCATCGGCCAGGTTGTCCGCCAGATATCGATGACTCTCGACCCGGGGTTCATCACGCTGGCCTTCAGTCCGGACGGGAAAACCCTGGCAGCAGCCGGATGCATCAAGGGAGTTCAAAGTTGCCAGACTTACCGGATCGAAATGTACGATATGGAGACCGGCAAAACGATCGGCAAGCCGTTTGATGGCTCCACGAACGGAAGTGTCAAACTACTGGAATTCAGCCCCGACGGGAAAAAGATCGGCATTAGCACTTATATGTCCCTCAAACTGCAAGACAGCTGGTGGGATATCGAGAGCGGGCAACCCGATCCGCTGATGAACAATCTGGCCGTTGAATGGCTCAGAAGCCCGGATGGGCGCTATTCGGTCAGTGTCGGCTGCGACATTGGTAATGGCTCAGGCTGCGGGGTCGGTCTGATTACCTTGTGGGATGTTCAAAAACGGGAACCCGTCGGCCAGCCCATCCGCAATCCAGACTCAAGCGTTACTGTCTTGGGCTTCAGCCCCGACAGCAAGTTCCTGTATACCTCTGAGATTGGCAAGGTGACCGTGTGGTCACTGGACCCGCAAGATTGGCTGACTCGCGTCTGTCAGATTGCCAACCGCAATTTCACTCAGGAAGAATGGCAGCAGTACATGGGCGACGAGCCCTATCGCAAGACGTGTGAGCAGTTATCGTTGGAACCGGAAGCAACACCAACGTCAGTGGCAACATCTGTGCAGTGACGTAAAGATCACCAAAGATCGAGTAGTTCGACTTTAATCCATGTTAATCATGTGACCTGCAATTGGCCAGAGACCGTCATGTCCGATCCCGATTCAACCATCAACATCAACCGCAGCGGCGGCGCTGATCTCGACGCGGGACGCGACATCAACGTCGGCGGCGATGTCGCGTCCCGCGATAAGGTCGTGAATGTTGCTGGCGACAACATCGCAGGCGACAAGAACATCTTCACCGGCGACCAGCAATACGATGTCCACGGCCTCGCCAATCCCTACCTCGGTCTGCAAAGTTTCACCTATGCTGACCACGCGAAGTACGCCGGCCGCGAAAAACTGATCGCTGAAACCGTCGCATGCTTGACCGCCCCGGATGATCCTCTTTCGTTGCTGTTTGTCACCGGCGCGAGTGGCAGTGGTAAATCCTCGTTCGTGCAGGCGGGAGTGTTGCCCGCGTTGGAAAAGCATTACGCCAGTGAGTTGGTCGAGAGGCTGGTGCATGATGCCGTGCAGAAAACTGAAATCGCCATGAGGCGGCCCATCATGCGCCAAGATCGAGAAGTCCTATGAGGTATTCTTGGATTGGGCAAATCCTCTTCACTCTCTTCACCTTACTGCTGTTGACGACAGCCTGCGATTCAACGCCTGCACGGCCACTGACCCTGTCAGGCACGCCACTCCCTATCCTGAAAGAGGCTATCTCCGCCGAGAACGTGATGCGCGTGACCCAGCTTTCTCGGTGGGACAAGGCCGTTATTGGTCAAATTGCCTATTCTCCCGACGGGCAGACGTTGGCCGTGGCGAGTTCAGCGGGTATTTACTTCTATGATACGGATACGCTAGCCAGAGGGAAGTTCATCGACACCGGATTATGGATAACAAGTATGGCTTTCTCACCAGATGGAAAGATATTGGCAGCAGGGAGTTATTATCCTGACACCCCGATACAGTTGT
The DNA here is from genome assembly GCA_003154115.1 of Anaerolineae bacterium. Lineage (GTDB taxonomy): Bacteria > Chloroflexota > Anaerolineae > Fen-1058 > Fen-1058 > Fen-1058. The sequence goes on along the minus strand of PMCF01000460.1, from coordinate 8,457 downwards.
GGCGGGTAAGTGATGGCGTTTTACTGGATACCTTGGAAGGACAGATCTACAATGTCACGAGTCTCGCTTTTTCGCCGGATGGCGAGACTTTAGCTTCAGGAGGCGGCGACGACACCGTGCGACTTTGGCGTATGAGGGACAGAAGGTTGTTATACACTTTAGACCCAGGTAAGAGTTCCTGCATTGATACTGTATGTGGCAGTACGCATGTGACCTTTTCGCCTGACGGCCAAACCGTGGCTTCAGCGATGATGATGGGCGGTGCCATAAAACTCTGGCGCGCAACGGATGGGACACTATTACGAACCTTGACCGGATCGGAGGGCGATGATGGGGCCACATTCACACCGGATGGACAAACCTTGGTCTCTTGGACCAATTCGGCAGTGCGCCTATGGCAGGTGAATGATGGCACGTTACTGCGCACAATAGATAACACAGGAGTGGCCGTCGCCGTTTCGCCCAACGGGAATATCTTGGCATCAGGTGATCCAGGCTATCCCGGTGAAAAGGTGCATCTCTGGGATATAAGTAATGGCAAACTACTGCATGAGTTCTCAGAACACAAAGATATGGTGCTCAGTATGGCATTCGCGCCGAACGGTCAAACTGTGGCAGCTAGCTCACGAGATGGCACGGTCCAAATATGGCAAGTGGGCAATGGCCTGTTGACCGGAACCATTGAAGGATTCGCCGTTTGCGGACTCGCGCACGGACCGTGTGGCGTGTCTAGCTTGGCCTTCTCGCCAGACAGTGAAATTCTGGCAGCAGGAGACTGGCAGGGTAGAGTCCGTTTGTGGCAAGTGAGTGACGGAGTGGTGTCCCTTGAGATTAAAGCAAGTTGGGCAACCATTACCGACGTAGCGTTCTCGCCAGATGGCAAGATCCTTGCCTCGGGTTCAGGGCAAGGAGACGACAAGGTGAAACTGTGGCGGGTGAGTGATGGCGCGCTACTGTTCACATTGGATCACCCGGAGGTCGTGACTACTATCGCCTTTTCATCAGATGGTCAACTACTGGCTGCGGGATCGATGGATGGCACCGTCCTACTGTGGCGAGTGCAGGATGGGCGGTTGCTGCACACTTTAGATGATCAGCAGAAACTGCCAGAGTCTGTTGGCGCCCTGGCTTTTCGATCAGATGCTCAGATTCTGGCCTCGTCACTGGGGCGGAACATCTACTTGTGGCAAACGAGCGACGGCAAGCTGTTACGTCGATGGGAATCCTCAGGGTATGCGATGAACTTGGTCTTCCAGCCAGACGGGCAACTCGTGACGATTGAGTACAACACGGCTTCCGAGCCACGCCTGGTTGTGCAGTTGCAGGGATCGAATGGTGAACCCACGTCGCAGTACCCTGTGACCCTTACTCCAGATTGGCAGCCTCTGATCGGCGGATCAGATAACAGTCAGATTGAGCTATGGGATTTAAGCAGTGGCAAAATGTTGCGCTCACTTCAAGGTCATCTCAATTCGATAAGCGATGTCGTCCTTTCCCCTGATGGGCGACTCGTCGCTTCAAGTTCGGAGGATGGCACGATTCGATTGTGGGGAATTGTTCACTGACAAGGGACGGGCCACGGAGCGTTCTTCTCATAACACATTGAAAGTTGGACTTTACATTGGGCCAGCTAATCAGCGCATGTCGCCGGTCGCAACTTCACCCGCGCTGAATGGCAGCACAATACATGGGCGATGAACCCTATCATAAGACGTGCGATCAATGGCCGCTTGAACCCGAAGCCACACCAACTCCCACACCCTAGCCATCCATCATCCATTCACCCACTAAAGGCCCCTCATGCCCATCAAGAAATCTGAGTTGTACTCCTCCCTCTGGAAATCCTGCGACGAGTTACGCGGCGGCGCGAGGTGGACGCTTCGCACTTCGCAAGGACTATGTGCTGGTCAAAGAATAAGTTCCACTGTGCTCCAGCTGGATGGTACATCCAGCTGCCGGATGTGACCACGCGCAGCGGAGCGTGAGCAAAACCGGGAAGTAAACCGATCAGCCTGAATTTAAGGATGAAGATTGGGGTCTTCGACCGACAACCCTTCTGCCGAGGCAACGGCGTTGAGTCGATCGTCGGCGCAAACAAAGGTGAGGTAATAGACGACCACTACCGCCGCTCCTCGATAATGGTTTGCGACAGCGGCGAGCCGCTTACTTCGACGGGCGTGTAAGGCGTGGTATCGACGGGCGCGGCAGGCCGCTCTTTGATCAGGCCGAGTTTGAGCAGCCGCTGATGGTAGAGTTGTTCGGCGCTGTTTTCCGGATCGGTGATGATGACTTCGACCGCCGTGTTGGACGGCAGTGTCACCGGTTCGGTCAACACGACCTTTTGGCCGTCGTAAATGCCTTTGATGCGCAACATGGCAACCTCTCTCACGGTTTGGCTGATTTCATGCTACCATACATTATACTGTCAACGGCCACAAATTGCGGAAAGACTGATCCGCGAATAACGCGAATGTCCGCGAATGATTCGTGTAGATTCGCGAAAATTCGCGGATCAAAAAGCGCAGTTTGTGCCCGCGCGCAGTATATCTGAATCGCAAAGAGACCGGCAAGGTCTGGCTCATAAAGGTCTTCCATGCCCATCAAGAAATCCGAGTTGTACTCTTCCCTCTGGAAATCGTGCGACGAGTTGCGCGGCGGCATGGACGCTTCGCAGTACAAGGACTATGTGTTGGTCCTGCTCTTCGTCAAGTACGTGTCCGACAAATACGCCGATGTGCCGGGTGCGCCGATCGAGGTGCCGCCGGGCGGTCGGTTTGCGGATATGGCCGCGCTCAAGGGCGACAAGGAGATCGGCGACAAGATCAACAAGATCATCGGCAAGCTGGCCGAGGCCAACGACCTGAAGGGCGTGATCGATGTCGCCGACTTCAACGATGAAGATCGGCTGGGCAAGGGCAAGGAGATTCAGGATCGCCTGTCCAACCTGGTCGCCATCTTCCAGAATCCCGCGCTCGATTTCAGCCGCAACCGCGCCGAGGGCGACGACCTGCTGGGCGACGCCTACGAATACCTGATNNGCCACCGAGTCGGGCAAGAGCAAGGGCCAGTTCTATACGCCCGCCGAAGTCTCGATCGTGATGGCGAAGATCATCGGGATTGCGAACGCCAAGAGTCCCGACAAGACGCTGTACGATCCCACGGGCGGGAGCGGATCGCTCTTGCTGCG
>PMCF01000460.1:5075-5263 GCA_003154115.1 Anaerolineae bacterium | reverse complement strand
TTGAAGCAGTTCGATTATCTGGTGGCGAACTTTCCGTTTTCCAACAAGGCGTGGACTTCGGGCTTCAATCCCTACGACGATGTCTACGGGCGCTTCGAGGATGGCGTGCCGCCGCAGAAGAACGGCGACTATGCCTTTCTCTTGCACGGCCTGCGCTCGCTGAAGAGCACGGGCAAGGGCGCGGTCAT
>PMCF01000460.1:0-5041 GCA_003154115.1 Anaerolineae bacterium | reverse complement strand
ATCCCGGCCTGCATCATCGTGCTGGATAAGGAACACGCGGCCGCCCGCGCCGGCCTCTTCATGATCGACGCGAGCAAAGGCTTCGTGAAAGACGGCAATAAGAACCGCCTGCGCCATCAGGACATCCACCGCATCGTCGATGTGTTCAATCGGCAGTTGGAAATCCCCAAGTATTCGCGCCTGGTGCCGCTGGCCGAGATCAGCGATCCGAAGAACGATTACAACCTCAACCTGCCGCGCTACATCGACAGCACCGAGCCGGAAGATGGGCAGGATATCGAGGCGCACCTGCGGGGCGGGATACCCGATCGGGATGTGAACGATCTCGATCGGTACTGGCAAGTCTGCGGCTCGCTCAAGACCCGATTGTTCTCCCCGGCTGATCGATCCGGCTATCAGCAATTAGCCAGTGCCGATTGGCAGGCCACCATCAAGACCGATCCAGAATTTGCCGCCTACGCGCAGACGATTCACGATCGGTTCGCGCGCTGGACAGAGAAGCACGCGCCGCGCCTGCGATCGATCAAAGTGGGCGATCGGCCCAAACGCCTGATCGAGACGCTGGCCGAAGACGTGCTGGCGACGTTCGCCGACGCGCCCCTCATCGATCCGTACGATGTGTACCAGCATGTGATGGGGTACTGGACCGACGCCATGCAGGACGATGTGTATATCCTCGTCGCCGAGGGCTGGGCGGCGGGCGGCAAGTTGCGCCTGATCGAAGAGGACAAGCAAGAAGAGGCCGACCTGAAGATCGGCAAGTTGAAATACAAGGCCGATCTGATCCCGCCCGCGTTGATCGTCGCGCGCTATTTTGCCGCCGAGCAGCGCGCCATTGAGGCGCTGGAGGCCGAACGCGAAGCGCTGGCGCGGCAGATGGAAGAGTTGGACGAAGAGCACGGCGGCGAGGAAGGCTGGCTGTTTGAAGCCAAGACCGATAAGGGCAAACTCACCAAAGGCAGCATCACGTCACGCTTGAATGACATCGACGGCGATGCGGACGCGGCTGATGAGTGCGCGCTGTTGACGAAGTACCTCGCCCTGATTGAGCAAGAGGCGGAGGGTGCGAAGAAGGTGCGCGAGGCGCAGAAGGCGTTGGATGCAAAAGTAGTCGCGCAGTATGCTGCGCTCACGGTTGATGATGTGAAGGCGCTGGTAGTGGACGACAAATGGCTGAGCGCGCTGGCCGCCGCCGTGCAGACCGAACTCGATCGCGTGTCGCAGGCGTTGACGGGCCGCATCAAGCAGCTGGCCGAACGCTATGCGACGCCGTCGGCGAAGATCGATGAAGAAGTAGAAGCGTTGAGCAGCAAAGTGGACGCGCACTTGAAGAAGATGGGGTTTGCATGGAACTGAAATCCGGTTACAAGCGAACTGAGGTCGGCGCAATTCCCGATGAGTGGGTTGTCAGAAAATTCAAAGACGCCACTGATTTGATCACGTGCGGGCTAGCTGCAACCCCAACATATGTGAACGAATATCAAGGGTATCCCTTTCTTTCGAGCACGAATGTTAAAGATGGACAGATAATCTGGAGCGGTTTCAAATTCATCGGCGTAGACCTTCATAAGAGACTATACAAGAACAATCCTCCACGACGAGGTGACATCTTATATTCAAGGGTGGGAACAATTGGAGAAGCCGCTGTAGTTGACGTGGATTTCGAGTTCTCCATCTACGTTTCGCTGACGTTAATAAAGACAGGTTCTTTACTGGATAATCAGTTCTTAAAACACTTACTCAACAGTCCTACATATAAGAGTCTAGCCAATAGGACTGTGCTGCTTGGAGGCGGCGTTGGCAATTTAAACGTCAATGTTGTGAGAGAGTTTCTGATCCCTGTTCCACCGTTCCCTGAACAACGCGCTATCGCTGCTGCGTTGAACGATGCTGAAGCCCTCATCACGGCGCTGGATAGGCTCATCGCCAAGAAGCGCGACATCAAGCAGGCCGCCATGCAGGAACTCCTCATGGGCAAGCGGCGGCTGCCGGGGTTTAGCGGGGAGTGGGAAAGTGCGTCAATTGAACAACTTGAAGCCCGGAGCCTTGTGAAGTTATCTCGTGGTAAAGTGATCTCCAATAACGACATCGAGAAGAACCCGGGCGACTATCCAATCTATTCATCATCCGTGAAAAACTCCGGCCTGTTTGGTCGATACGGCGATTACATGTTTGATGAAGAAATGATCACATGGTCAGTTGATGGTGGTGGTGACTTCTTCTATCGCCCTAAGCATCGATTTTCAGTAACAAATGTTTCCGGCTATATGCGAGTGAATACATCTGTACTCGACTATCGCTTTCTTGCAGCAGAACTCCAAGTTCTTCATGGCCGCCTAGCGTTCGACTACCAGACGAAAGCGCATCCCAGCGTTATTCGCAAAGCATACGTGCTTTCGTTTCCAACTTTGGCTGAACAGAAGGCCATTGCCGATGTCATCTACGACATGGACGCCGAAATCGCCGCGTTGGAACGGAAGCGGGACAAGACTCGCCTGTTGAAGCAGGGCATGATGCAGGAATTGTTGACGGGACGCATCCGGTTGGTTGGCGCCTGACCCGGCGGCAACGTCATGCCCGAGTGCTTCTATCGGGCATCCAGAGTGACGACGGGAGCACTGCACCGCATGTGTAAGCGACACCTGCCAATTGGGCAACTGGATTCCCGCCTTCGCGGGAATGACGACATGGCGTGCCGAAAACTAATCCGCGCCCAACGGCCATCTCACTTCTGACGGTGTGCCGTTATCGATGAGAGGGTCGGCGGGAGCAGTATCAGCGTTGAAGGCAGATTAGATTGCGTCGGGTCATCAACATCTAATCCGCGCCCAACGGCCATCTCACTTCCGACGGTGTGCCGTTATCGATAAGCTGGTCTGCGAGGGTGAGAATCAGCGTTGAAGATAGATTAGATCGCGGCGGGCACGTCACACCGCACTGCACGCAGTGGGTGCATGTGTGCCCGAACGTCTGCGAAGCGTGTCGGGCATCCAGAGTGACGATCAGCGACATCTGCCAATCAGGTCTCTGGATTCCCGCTTAAAGCGTGCGGGAATGACAACGTATTCCGTTGCGCGTCATTGCGAGGAGCATCCTGAGCGGAGCGGCGCTTTTTGCCGCGCAGTCGAAGGACGCGACACATGCGGTGCAGTGCTCCCGCGAAGCAATCTCCTGTTGATTGGCCCTGAGATTGCTTCGCAACGCCCTGTCCGCAAAGCGGGGGCGCGCCAGGCGAAAACGCTCGCAATGACGGCTGCTGAACGGTTTGGAAAATTCCCACCTTTACGAACTTCCCAAAATGGGATAAAATAGGCCATGCACGTCATCACCCGGCAAAAGTTGTCTCAATTCTGGCGGCAGCACCCGGACGCAGCCGACGCGCTCAAGGCGTGGTTCAAAGAAGCCGAACACGCCTACTGGCGCTCACCGAGCGACATCAAAGCCCGTTACGGCTCGGCGGATTTCCTGCCGGGGAATCGGGTGGTGTTCAACATCAAAGGCGGCCACTACCGGTTAGTGGTGCAGATTCATTACAACACCCAGATCGTCTACATTCGCTTCGTCGGCACACATCAGGCTTACGACAAAATCGACGCGGAGAAAATCTGATGAAACCCAAAGTCATTAAAACCCGGGCCGACTATCAAGCGGTGCTGGCCTATCTGGAAACCCTCATGGATGCTCAACCGGGAACTCCGCAAGAGGAAGAACTGGAACTCTTTGCGGTGCTCCTCGACAACTATGAGCGCGAACACTTCCCGATTGGCCTGCCCGATCCCGTAGAAGCGATCAAATTCCGCATGGAGCAGCAGGGACTGACGCGCAAAGATCTGGAGCCCTTCATCGGCAGCCAGAGCAAAGTCTCTGAAGTGCTCAACCGCAAACGCCCCTTGAGCGTGGCGATGATCCGCGCTCTGCATACCGGCCTCGGCATTCCGAGTGAAGTCTTGTTGCAGACACCGGGACAACCGAGGAAGGCTGCTAAGTCTCGGAAGCCCTCAGTCTCAAAGACCGCACAGCCCGCGCCGATGCACTGAAGAACTCATCTGCGCCCACGTCACACCGCACTGCACGCAGTGGGTGCATGTGTGCCCGAATGCTTCTGTCGGGCATCCAGAGTGACGACGGGAGCACTGCACCGCATGTGTCGGCAACGCTCTTCGATTGGGCCAATGGATTCCCGCCTGCCCATGCCCGACGCAAGCGTCGGTGGGCCGCTTGGCGTCGCGGGAATGACGATGCTTTAACCAAGGTACAACCCTATGAGCAAAGTCGGCCAGATCGAACGTGCTACCCAAAACCGGATCGTGAAACTGTTCCGCGATCAACTCGGCTACGACTACCTCGGCAACTGGGAAGAACGATCGGGCAATCGCAACATCGAGGAAAAGTATCTGCGCGTCTTCCTGCAAGAGCAAGGCACCAGCGATGTGCTCATCAACCGCGCCCTGTACGAACTCAACAAGGCCGCCGGCGATCAGACCAAGAGCCTCTACGATCTCAACAAAGATGTGTACAGCCTGCTGCGCTACGGCGTGCACGTCAAACCCGAAGCGGGCGAAAACACCGCGACCGTCTTTCTGATTGACTGGCAGCATCCCCTCAACAATCACTTCGCCATTGCCGAAGAAGTGACCATCGCAGGCGAGCATACTAAGCGCCCCGACATCGTGTTGTACGTCAACGGGATTGCGCTCGGCGTGCTGGAACTCAAGCGCTCCACCGTCTCCGTCAGCGAAGGCATCCGCCAGAACCTCGACAATCAACGGGCCATGTTCATCCGCCCGTTCTTCGCCACGCTCCAATTGATCATGGCGGGCAATGACACCGAGGGGCTGCGCTACGGCACGATCGAGACAGGGGAAAAGTACACCCTCACGTGGAAGGAACCTCAAACATTGGTAGTAGCGGCTTCAGCCGCCCAAAACACGGCTAAAGCCGTTACTACGGGTGCACTCGATCGGGGTTTGAGTCAACTCTGCGCGAAAGTGCGCTTCCTCGAAATCATTCACGACTTCATCGTCTTCGACGCGGGCACCAA
>PMCF01000347.1 GCA_003154115.1 Anaerolineae bacterium | reverse complement strand
ATCCTGTGCGACAGCCTCATCCTAAGATCGATGCAGCGTACCGGAGTCGACGCGGCGCAGATGTTGGAACGCCATGCCAATCTGGAATAGGGTTGTTTACTCCCTTAGCCTAAATTTCGCACTTTAACAAACTGCACGTCAAAGTTGAAAATCCTTTGGATTGGATGAAGGAGATGATTGCGTGAACGTACAACTGATGACCCCGCAGCAAATTCGCGTCGCGGGTCTGGCGGCCTTGACCCGTGAACTAGGTTTGGTGGGGATGATTCGCTTTATGCAACAATTCGAAACAGGGCAGGGAGACTATTCCAGCGACCGCCACCAGTGGTTGGATAAATACACCGTGGATGACATTGCGAAGATGGTGCGCGAGAAAAAAGGGCCCCATAAAATAAGCAAAAGAAAGAAATGAAAAGCCGCTCTCCTCGCCTGTCTCGCGCCGTTGGCTGGCGCGCCCCGCAGTTTCCCCGCGAGTTCAAGTCAATTGAAGGCGTGCGCCGTTCTGCGAAGTTGCCCGACCTTGTGAAGAAACACGGCTCGTTCGACAAGTTCCTGACGAACGAGAAAGTGTTCTTGTATGTGATTCCGAATCGGGAGCGGGTGAACTACACGACGGGAATCGTAATGAGTAACGAGTAATGCGTAAAGAAATTCACCCTCGCCATGACCTCACTGGTTGAGGGCCTCATCGAATCCGCCTTCGCCGATGATTGTGACCCTGGTTGCTCATCTCGTCGATCACGGTAAGCCGCTGGGAGTGAGAGAATTCGTCGGGTGCGGCAGAGTACATCAGTAGTTGATCAGCGATCGCATCTCCCGGCGCGATCGCTGACTTGTCGTGTGCCAAATGGTTTGCCGATCGCCGCACTCGATCATACAATTGACCTATCAGGGGGCCCAGCATGAACGAGCGTTACACTTTCATCCCAACCCTCATGCGCGATTTGCTGGATATCGAATCGGCGCGACAGATCGTCAACCTGACCATGCCGCCGCAAGTGGCGTCAATGCGCACGTCGTGAAACCGGTGCGCTTCACAGAATTTGCTGAAGTCGTCAGAGACATAGGCGTGTTTTGGGCGCTGATCAACGAACTGCCCCCTGCTAATGTGAAGAAGCAATAACCCCTTCGCTCTATTCTCGACGGGCGAAAGAAAGGGTATCAGATGAACCAGTTAACCCACATTCTGCATCTGGAAGATGACGCGCTGGACGCAGAGCTCATTCAGACTACGCTCGAATCGGCGGGGATCGTCTGCCAAATCAACCTTGTCCAGAACCGGGATGAATTCAGCCAGGCGCTACTGCAGGGTGAATTCGACCTCATTCTCGCGGATTATCGCCTACCGGCATACGATGGCCTGTCGGCGTTGCGGTTGGCCCAAGAGCTTCGGCCTGATCTTCCCTTTATCTTCGTCTCCGGCATCCTGGGTGAAGATGCCGCCATCAATAGCCTCACTCAAGGCGCGACTGATTACGTGCTCAAGCAAAAGCTCTCGCGGCTGGTGCCGGCGGTTGAGCGAGCGCTGCGCGAGGCGGAGAATCGGCAAGAGCGCCAGCGGGCGGAAGAGGCCCTGCGCAAGAGCGAGACACTGTATCGCTCGCTCGCCACGACCATGGCCGAAGGCATCATGCTTCAAGCCGCAGACGGCACGATTACGGCGGTCAACCCCGCGACCGAACGTATCGAAGGACGATCGGCCGAGCAGATGATCGGACGGACCTTCGATGATTCTCACTGGGACGCCATTGATGAAGACGGCCAGCCCTTCCCCAGCGAGCTTCACCCGTTCAGGGTCACTTTGCGTACGGGAGAACCGCAACACGACGTAGTGATGGGGATTCATCGGCCGGACGGCGCCCTCGTATGGATTTCCATTAATTCGCAGCCGCTGACACTCCCCGGAGAATCCAAGCCCTACGCGGTTGTCACGACATTCCGCGACGGCATCGAACGCCAGCATCTGGAGCAAGACCTGGAGCGTCATACCAGAGAGTTGGCCGCGTTCAACCGCGCGGCCCGCGCCATCACGTCGACGCTCGATTTTGATCGGCTGCTGGATCTGATTATCAACGAGATCAAGAACCTGGTGAATGCGGAGGCGGCGTCGGTCCTGTTGTATGAAGCGGCGACCGACGAGCTGGTGTTTACGGCCGTCGTCGGTCCAGGCGCTGAACGTCTCCTGCATACGCATATGCCGGCCATCGCCGGCATCGCCGGTTGGGTGATGCGTGAAAAACGCTCGACTTTGGTTAGCCAGGCGCACGCCGATCAGCGTTTTTACCCCACGATCGATCAGATCACCGGCAGCCAGACCGGCAGCTTAATCGCCGTGCCATTGAGTGTGAAAGGCCAGATGAGCGGCGTGATCGAGGCCGTCAACAAAGCGACCGGCTTGTTTGACGAACGCGATCTCGAAATGCTGGAAGGCCTGGCCGGCGCAGCCACTATCGCCATCGACAATGCGCGCTTGTATCAACGAGAACGTGAGCAACATCGCCAATTGCAGCAAACGCAGGCCCAGATGATTCATTTTGAGAAAATGGCGGCGCTGGGACGCTTGCTGGCATCGATGGCGCATGAGATCAATAATCCCCTGCAAGCCGTTCAGGGCTGTTTAGGCCTGGCGCTCGAGGAATTAAGTGGCCGGCAGCGCCATGATAAATTGACGAGCTACTTGAATATGGCGGCCGGCGAAATTGATCGCATTGCCGCCATCCTCGATCGCACCCGTGGCTTTTATCGCCCGGCCAGCCAGGAAGTGCGGTTGATCGATGTGCACAGCGTGCTGCACAGCGTGCTGGAACTTGTCAACAAGCAGCTGGAGCGCAGCAAGATCGTCGTCGAGCGCGAGTGGGCCGCCGATCTGCCCGCGATTGCCGCCAACGCCGATCATCTGGAACAAGTGTTTTTGAATCTGGTGCTGAACGCGATTGACGCCATGGCGGGCGGCGGCGTCCTGCACGTGCGTACCCGGCCCGATCTTTTACTGGTGCCCAACGACCGGCGCCTGCCCGCGGTGCGGATCGAATTCACCGACACGGGTGAAGGCATTCCGCCCGAAATGCTGCCGCGCATCTTCGAACCCTTCTTCACCGCCAAGAAAGGCGGCACCGGTTTGGGGCTCTCGATTAGCTATGGTATTATTGAGGCACACGGCGGTCAAATCACGGCTATCAGTCAGGTCGGGCAAGGCACCACTTTCATGATCGTTCTGCCCGTTGACCGGCCTCAAGAGAAATACGGATGATCACGTCACCTTTGATTCTCATCGTCGACGATGAAATCGGAGTTCGCTTCTTTCTGGAAGAGCTGCTCACCCAGGATGGCTATCAAGTCGTAACCGCCGACAGCGCGGAAGCGGCTTTAGCGCTGGGGGCCACGCAGGAATTCGATCTGGCTCTCGTCGATTTGAATTTGCCGGGCATGAGCGGCCTGGAGCTCATCGCCGCGCTGCATCGACAACAACCCGATCTGGTCATCATCGTCCTCACTGCTTATGCCTCGTTGGACACCGCCGTTGAAGCATTGCGCCAGGGCGCGCACGATTATCTATTCAAGCCCAGCAAAGCCGGCGAGTTACGCGCCAGCGTGCAGAGCGGTTTGCTCAAGCGCCGACAACAATCCCGGCAGAAAGACGTGCTGACGCAGCTGGCCCAGCAGCTGCTGGCGAACTTGCGCACCGACACCCCCCAGCCGATCGCCCCCGCGCTGACGCCCGACGTTGATCCGCCCGAGGCAGCAGACCGTTTTTTGAAGCGCGGCGGCCTCCTGATCGACCTGATGCGGCACGCGCTTACGGTGAATGGTCAGCTGATCGATCTCAGCTTGACCGAATTTGCGCTGGTGACGCATCTGGCCAGCATCTACCCGCAAGTGATTGCGCCGCAAGCGCTGCTGCGGGCCGTGCAGGGCCATGAGGTCAGTCCGCTGGAAGCCAGCGAGGCCCTGCGTTATCATGTCCATCGGATCCGGCAGAAGACCAAGCAAGCTACGGATCAGGTCGACATCATCCGCACCGTGCGCGGGGTCGGGTACACCCTGGCCGATCTATAGTTTGACGCTACTGCAAAAAGGCTCTAGCCGCCGTCCCCGGCGGCGTGTTCCACGTTCAAACCCGCCCCGAGGACGGGGCTTCGCCCAGCGCGTCGCCGGCGCATCGCGCCGGGTACGACGTGAGCAGTTCTTTCAGTGGAGTCATAGTTTCACCGCGCCTCAGCAACATCAAATCCCCCAACGGCCCAACGCAACACTAACAAATCTGCAACCTGCCACTCACAAAGAGACAACCCACCGGTCGTCTTGTGCTGTTCCGCACAAAACTGTAACTTAGCCGTGATGAAACACTAACGGCAGTGCGGCAGATTTCGCTTATATTAGAACCAGCCGTTACTACTCAGCCGTCATTCCCGCGAAGGCGGGAATCCACTGTCGGCGGCTGCCGAAGGTCCCGCCTTCGCGGGAATGACCTTGCACAGTCCGGCGTTCTGGCTGAGTAGTTACAACCAGCCATTGATGTGCATTTCGATAGGGTTAGCCTATGACCTCATCTCGCTTGCAGAACGATGCCGGCCATACTCAAGGCGCCCGCGCGCGGCGCATTTTGATTGCCGATGATGACAAAAGTGTCGCCTTTACTTTTCAGAGCGCCTTGGAGCTGTTGCCCGACTGTGTGGTAGAAATCGCCACGAGCGGTGCAGAAGCCCTGCGGCTGTTTGAGTCAGCGACGTTCAATGTGTTGATTACGGATTACAGGATGCCGGATATTGATGGGATGACGTTGGCCGTGCGCATCCGGCAGAAATATCCGCTCACGGCGATTGTGATGATCACGGCGTTCAGCACGCTGCAGCTGCGCGAACAAGCGGCGCGGATTCAGATTCGGAAGGTGTTGGACAAACCGGTCGGATTAAACCAGCTTCGCAGCGTGGTGCGTGAAGCGTTAGAAATCCCTGTGAGGCAATCATCATGATAACGCCAGTTGCCGCAGTCTCGGACGATCAACGAGTTTTGGTCACGTTTCGCTTGGAGCACCAAATCTACGCGCTTCCGATCGAGCCGGTGGCCCAAATCATCGAGATGGTCGCTTTGACGCCGCTCCCGCAAGTTCATCCGGCCATCAAGGGCATTGTCAACTGGCATGGCACCCTCGCGCCGGTCATCGATCTGCGTCGTTACTGGTGTCTGCCCGAAGCGCCGCTGCGCGCCGACACGCACATTATCCTGGTGCGCGCGCATGGCCGCGTGACCGGTCTCCTGGTCGATGCGGTGATGGATGTGCTCGACTTGCACGATCGTCACGTCATCCGCCCGGCCGACATCCTGCCGATCGGCTTGAATGACACCTCACCGATGATTGAGGGCCTGGCGCACACCCCGGCCGGATTGATCGTGATACTCGATCTGGAGCAGCTCGTCACCCACAGCGCCTTGAACTTGGCCGAGGTGTCGTCGGCGCTGGCGGCGTCGGCACAGCCGACGCTGGCCGACGCCGAGCAGCCGCACGACCTGGCCGAGCCCGCGCGCCTGCCGGAGCTAATGACATGACGACCGCGCCGATGGTTCAGCCGCCCCGGATGACGCCGCGGTTGAGCGACGACGATTACGCGCGTTTCAATCAACTCCTGCAAAATCATTGCGGCCTGCATTTCCCCGAGAAGCGGCGCACCGAATTGGAGTATGGTGTGCAGCACGCCTTCACCGCCTCCACCTGCGCGACGCTGGATGAATATTACCGCGCGCTCGCTCAAGCCGGCTATGGCGCGACCGAACTGGATCGGCTGGTCAATGCCGTGACCATCGGCGAGACTCATTTCTTTCGTGATGAAGGTCAGTTCAACGCGCTCTATCACCACGTGCTGCCGGACATTATCGAACGGCGGCAAGCGCTGCGCACCTTGCGGATTTGGAGCGCGGGCTGCGCGAGCGGTGAAGAGCCTTACTCGATCGCAATATTGCTGCGGGAATTGATCCCGAACGTGGACGAGTGGGCGATCACGATCCTGGGCACCGACATCAACACCGAAGCGCTCGAACGGGCGCGTAAAGCCGTCTATGGCGAGTGGGCCTTTCGCGAAACGCGCGCCAAGCAGCTGCGCCCGCGTTATTTTCGCGCGCAAGATCACCGTTATGAATTAGCGCCCGAGGTTCGCCGCATGGTGACCTTGGCGCGGCTCAACCTGGCCGAAGACCGCTATCCCACGTATGACACCAACACGATGATGATGGATCTCATTTTGTGCCGTAACGTGTTGATCTATTTTGACGAGACAGCGGCGCGCGACGTGATCGAGCGCTTGTACACCGCGCTGCTCGACAGCGGCTGGCTCGTGGTCGGTCATTCCGAACCATCGGTCTTCAACTACCGGCGTTTCCAGGTGCGCAATTTTCCTGAGGCGATCTTGTATCAGCGCACCGGCCACCCCACCGCCCTGCCGCGCGATTGGGGACAGCCTCTACCCACGCGGCCGGTAGAACCGATCAGTGTGCCGCGCGTCCCGGACTTGCCGCCACTCCCGCCTGTCCCCATCCCAGTCACCGCACCGTTCAATCCACCTAACGCCGATCGTGATCCGCTCGAAGTGGCGGAGGAGTGGATCGAGCAAGGGCGCTCGGAAGAAGCTTTGAAGGTGCTGCTGCCAGAGGCCGCCGCCCAGCCCGATCGGTTGGCGGTGTGTGTGCTGTTGGGCCAGGTCTTTGCCAATCTCGGCCAGTGGGCCGAAGCTGAGCACTGGTGCCAGCAAGCGATTCGCCTCAATTGCCTGTCCATCGAAGCGTATTACATGGCCGCCTTGGTTTATCAACATCAGGGCAAACTCGACGACGCGATCACGGCGATGAAGAAAGTGGTGTACATCGATCGCAATTCGATCTTGGGGCATTTTGGGTTGGCCGACTTGCATCACAGCAAAAGTCAGCTGCCGCAGGCGCAGAAATCGTTGGACAATGTGCGCCGTCTGTTAGAGGGGCGCGCGGCCGACGAGGTGATTCCCGCTTCGGGCGGCATCACGATCGGGCGGCTGCGCGATACGGTGATTCGCCGCCAGCAAGCCTGGGGGCCAGCGGCGGCGCACGCCGACAGCGCTGAAAGAGGACGGGTGCGATGAAAAGCAACGGACACAATGGTCAGAAGTCGCGCACGCAGGCCGCGCCGATCGAGTTCGACTGGGCCGACGTGCGCGAGCGGGTCGCACGCATCAGCACCACGTTGACGGAAGAGCAAAACGTCACGCCTGAAGCGCTGGCGCAGCTCTTCGCCCGCCGCGCCGAACAGTTGGCGCGCGTCACCCTCGAGGAGGATCGCGGCGAGCAGATCAACCTGGTGTTGGTCCAGTTGGGCCTTGAAGTCTATGGCCTCGACGCGCAGTACGTCGTCGAGATGCGGCCACTCGAACGGATCACGCGCGTGCCGCGGGTGCCGGCCTGGGTGGCGGGCGTGATTAATTGGCGCGGCAATGTCCTGTCGGTGATCGATCTGCTGCAGCTGTGGGATTTGCCGCGTTCCGACCGCGCGGGCGGCGACGAAGCGGCGGTGCCTTATCTTGTCGTCGTCACCGTGGGCGATATGTCGGTGGCGCTGCGCGTCGATGCCGTGCTGGGCGTGGAGGCGCTGCCGGCCCGGCAGGTCTACGATGCGACGGGGACCGTGCGCGGCCTGCACGCCGAATTCGTGCGCGGCCTGGTTGAACGCGATGGCGCCACCGGAACCGCGATCGTTATCTTAAACTTGCCGGCCGTGATGCGCGACAAACAATTCGTCATTCACGAGGAGATCGTTTAACGCGATGGCTTTCACGTACTTCTTCCGTGATCAACAAGCGCTGGACTTGATCGTGCAGTATGCGCTGCCCGAACTCAACCGGCGCAGGTACATCAACATCTGGGATGCGGGCTGCGCCATGGGGCCGGAACCGTACTCGCTGGCGATTACGTTTCGCGAGAACATGGGCCACTTTTTGTTTCGGAACTTGCGTATCCATGCGACCGACATCGCCGACGACGATCGCTTTGGCCCAGCCATCGCGGGCGGCCTGTTTACCGAGGTTGAAGTGGGGCGTATTCCCGCCGGCATTTTGGATAAATATTTCACGCGCGACCTTGAATCAGGCGGTTATCGCATTCTCGCCGAATTGCGCCGCGCCGTCGCTTTTCAACGGCACGATCTGTTATCGCTGCAGCCGATTCGCGAGGAATTGGGGCTGATCGTCTGCAAGAATGTGCTGCTGCACTTCACTCCCGAGCAGCGCCGCGAAGTCGTCACGATGTTCCATCGCGCGCTGGTGCTGGGCGGGTATTTTGTGACCGAACAAACGCAAAAGCTGCCGGCGGAAGCCGAGACGCTATTTCGCCGGGTGACGCCATCGGGACAGCTGTTCCAAAAGATGGCTCAACCGACTTGAGCGGGGTTATTGTCAGATGCTCCCGGCGGATGGGTACATCCGCCGCTCCCAAGCGCTGGATGTACCCATCCAGCGGGAGCGATTGAACAAACGCAAAAGCTGCCGGCGGAAGCCGAGACGCTATTTCGCCGGGTGACGCCATCGGGACAGCTGTTCCAAAAGATTCAACCATCGGGCGTGAGCGAAATCCCTGCGGGTAGCTCATCAGCCCCAAATCTGAGGAGGTCACCATGTTGAACAACGTCAAAATCGGCACCAAATTGATCGGCGGCTTTGTGCTCGTCGCGCTGATCGTCGTCGTTACAGGCATCGTCGGCTATTTGGGCATGAACGCCATCATGCACTTCCAGGATACGATGTACCTCGATCAGCTCCAGCCGATCGATCAGCTCGGCAAAGCCGACACCGAGCTGTACCGCATTCGCGGCGACGTCTACAAGTATATGCTCATTCCTGACACCCGCGACGCGGATGCGGCGGAAATCACGACCAGCACCGCCGAGGTCGACAAACAACTGAATCTGTATCGCAACGGCAATCTGGCTCAGGACGAACGGGACGAACTGGCCCGGCTCGATCCCGCGTGGGCCAGTTACCAACAGGAGGTCGCCAAGATCCTGGCAGAGGTCAAAGCCGGTAATCAAGATTCCGCCATCGCCAGCCTCACCAACGGCGCCGCCCACGTTGCGCGCGATACCCTCGACAAATCGATGACGAACCTTGGCAACATCGCCGATCGCGAAGCGGCCGACAATGACAAGGCGAGCGATCAACAATCGTCTCAGTACGCCGGGGTTGTGGCGTTGGTCAGCGTCATCGGTGTGGTGTTGGCCCTGGCGTTGGGCATCGCGCTGACCCGCAGCATCACCGGCCCGCTTGGCAAGACCGTGACCATGATTCAAGAACTCGGCAAAGGCCATCTCGGCCAGCGGCTCAAGATGACCCGTCGAGATGAGATTGGCGTAATGGCGAGCACGATGGATCGGTTTGCGGACGATCTGCAGACGAACGTCATCGGCTCCATGCAGAAGATCGCGGTCGGCGACTTGAGCGTCGAGGTGGTCAACAAGGACCAGCAAGACGAAATCAGTCCGGCGCTGCGCTCGACCACCAATGCCTTGCGCGGTTTGATCGACGAGGTAAAGCGACTCACCCAGACGGCGATCGCGGGCAAGTTGGAAACGCGCGGCGAGACGGGCAAGTTCCAGGGCGGCTACCGCGAGATCATTCAAGGCGTCAACAATACCCTGGACGCCGTCGTCGAGCCGTTGAATGTCGCCGCCGAATACGTGGAGCGCATCAGCCGCGGCGACATTCCGCAGCCCATCACCGACACCTATCATGGCGACTTCAACGAGCTCAAGAATAATCTCAACCAGTGCA
>PMCF01000198.1 GCA_003154115.1 Anaerolineae bacterium | reverse complement strand
CAGGCATATTGCCGGCGGACTTCGTCCAATAAATCGGGATCAGACACCAGCACACTCCAACCGGTGAGCAGCATATCGTCGAAGGTGAGCCAGCGCTGTGTCATGCGCACGTGCTCAAACAGGCGATAGAGATCGAGATACCACTCCAGTTTGCCTTCCGGCGCGGGAGCCGGTGCGGCCACCTTCAAGGCTGTTGCCGGCAAGCGGGCGTGCTCAAGATTGGCATAGGCCAGTGAACCTTTGCAACCGCCCACGTAGTTGAGGAAATCCTGACGGTCGAAGCCATCCAACTCTCGTGCGAATTTCACCGCGCGCCGGCGCGCTTCGGCCAGCGTGGCGTTCAACACGCGATCGGCTTCGATGACTTTTTCGTTCAGATCGAGATCGCCACGCCGGATAACGCGCCGCACGAGATCGTAGCCGAGGGAGTGTAACGTGCGCACATCGACGTCCGCGCAGTGCGGCAACGGCTTGAGGGCGCGGCGCAGATCGGCGATGTTGGCGCGGCCAAAGGATGTCGCCAGAATCTGGTTCGGAGCAAAGATGCCGTCGCGCACCAGCCGCTCAACACTTGCACCCACTGCGTGCAGTGCGGTGTGCGATGCACCATGGCGGTGGTCTTGCCCGCGCCGGCTACGGCAAAGACCAATGCCGGGCCGAGGTTGTGCCCGACGACGGCCTGTTGTTGTTCAGTTAAGGTCAAGGTCATGCGGGCGATTGTATCACGGGCCACAGGCGTGCTCACTCGATCGGCAACGCTGAGCAAAGTTGAGATGATTTCGACCGGTCGCAGCATTTGCCCCCCAACCCTCTTTCATCTATACTGAGGCGTAACGCCGTTACGCGCGACCTCAGTTTGAGGTGATCCCAATGTCTATCGACTCTTCCACATCCACCGATCAACGCGGCGTCGCCATTTGCGGCGCTATTCAGCAGTCCCCCATCGTCACCGGCGATCACAACATCTTGAACATCAACTTCACGCGCTCACTTTCACTTCAAGGCGAATTACCATGCAATGTCCCAACTGTCAACGCACTTGGCCCGATGAATATAAAGTCTGCCCGATTTGCGCTATCTCTCTGAGTGCCACGCTGGATGGCTCCGGCGCTATCGCGCAAGGCGAACAGGCCAAAGCCGCCGGTGAGCGCGCGCTCGTCGCCGATCAATTTAGTGGCACTGCTATTACGGGTGACGACAACATTAGCTCTGGTGGTCCCGTCTATGTGACGAAACAGGGCGACATTATTTTGGTTCGTGAGGGGGAACGATCTGCGTCTACAAAACAAATTCATGTCAAACACAACCTGCCGAATCCTGATTATGTGCAATTTATAGGACGAGAAGCTGAGCTCACTCGCCTGCGCGATCTATTGTCGCCCCAGAACCGCGCTTGGATTGTCGTAATTGATGGTATTGGCGGCATAGGAAAGTCCGCTCTCGCCTTGGAAGCGGCATACCAATACTTTCGTGACTTTGCAAAACTCCAAGAAAAGGAACGTTTTAACGCCATTATTTGGACGTCAGCGAAAACGGTCAGATTGACCGCTGATGGTACCGTTCCACGACCTCAGATTACCCGCACCCTCGATGATATTTTGAAGACCATCGCGGTGGTATTAGAGCAAGAAACGATCATGATGGCCCCTGCTGAGCAACGGGTCCATCTGGTTCTGCGGTCCCTAACATATCATCGAACGCTTTTCATTCTTGATAATCTGGAGACAGTAGACGAAAAACAGGTCATTACCTTTTTAGAAGAACTACCGCGGCCGACGAAATGCATTGTTACAACGCGTCACCGTATTGATTTTTCTGTTCCTATAAGACTAACAGCAATGTCCCTGGAGGAGACATTAGCCTTGGTCGATCAAGAGAGCAACAAGCAGAACGTATCATTGGCTCCGGGACAAGCGGACCTGCTCTTTCGGCGCACTGGCGGAGTGCCTCTCGCGGTAGTATGGAGCATTGCACAAATGGCATATGGCCACAACGTGGAAAACGTTCTCCGACGACTTGGAGATGCAAAGGGTGACATTGCAGACTACTGCTTTAGAGTTGCGCTTGAGAACATTAGAACCAAACCAGCTTACAATCTGTTGGTCGCTTTGTCGCTTTTCGAATCCGACACCAGTCGGGAAATCCTAGGATATGTCGCAGATGTATCTGAATTAGACCGAGACGACGGCCTTGTAGATCTGGAGAAATTGTCACTGGTTAACCGAGATGGGAAATACTTTGACTTGCTACCACTGACGCGGATGCTGGCGAGGAGCGAATTGGCCGCTCACCCACTCGCGGATCTGTTCCGTCGAAGGCATGCAGACATGATCGGCACCGCTGCTATTATCAACACAATTCCTGGAACGAAATTCGAAATAACAAGCGAGACTGCGAAGGACCTTGTTGTGCTCGAGGATCGTTATCTTAAATGGGTCTTTGCCCGTAGCAGCCTGCTGCCTCTGCGCACTTTCGATTTGGGGGCGGCCCGACCTGGTGAGAAGCCAGTGTTGTTGGAGACAGTGTACGTTGCTCTCGACACAACAACCGTTATCCCGAAGGGCGTATCACTTCAGAAGGCATTCGAGCGACCGAGCGGTTTTGAGAAAGATGAGATGCGTATAGTATCGGTCCTTGAGGCGGTTAACGATACCGCACGTGTCATGTTGATCGGCGCACCTGGTACTGGGAAATCCACTTTCCTTAATTATATGACATTGTGCCTCGCCAGCGCGCGCCTTGGCGAGACCCAATGGTTAGACGCAATCCAGCCGACATGGACCCACGGGGCTCTATTACCTGTACACGTGACCTTACGCGGGTTCGCTGATGCTCTGCCATCTCAACTCCCGCGTCAGGCCACGCCAGGGCACTTGCTGTACTATATAGCGGATAGTCTTCGGCTTGAGGGCCTTGACTTAGCCATCGAGACTGCTTTAGAGCAAGGACAGGCTGTGCTCATGTTTGACGGTCTGGACGAAGTACCGTCTATCGCCCAACGGTTGTTTATACGTGATACCGTAACAGCATTTGTGCAGCGCTATCCTGCGAATCGTTACTGGGTCACAAGCAGGCCATACGCATATCAACCTGTAAGAGGACAATCTGGAATCGACATGACATTGCCCGATTTTGCCGTGTTTGCTCTGGCGCCATTCGATCATGAGAAGATCGATCGGTTCATCGTCGCCTGGCACGATGCACTCACGCGCACCGAGAAGCTCAGTCTCGCCAGGGCTAACTCCCTGTTTCCAAAACTCATGCGTGCTGTCCGCCAGCCGAATTTGCGCCAGCTGGCCGAAAACCCGCTGCAACTCACCCTGATGACTTGGGCATATAAAGATGATGAAGAACTGCCCGACAAGCGCGCCAAATTGTATGCCCGCGCGGTCGATCTTTTATTGTGGCGTTGGGAATCGCAGAAGTCCGATCGGCCCAGTGAGCGCACCCTGCGCGATCTGGCGGCCGAGGTAGCCGATGGGCGCGGCGAGATCGAGCGGGTGTTGTGGCGCGCAGCGTTCCAGGCCCACGCGCAGTTGACCGAGGCCGACCAGCGCGCCAATCCCGAACGGCTGATGGATGTGGGTGAGGCGGCGCTGAAGCACGATCTGGCCCGACTGAAGAAAGACGCGCAGGGCAAGCCCGATGAGAACTGGGCGCGCAATGTGGTGGATGCGATTCGCGAACGATCGGGGTTGCTTTTGGAACGTGCGCCGGAAGTCCTCACCTTTCCTCATCGCACGTTGCAAGAATATTTGGCCGCCCTCTGGCTATTGCAAGATCGATTTGTCATACAGGCGGCGGAGAAAGCGACCCAGTTTGACGTGTGGCGAGAAGTGATCTTGCTGGCAATCAGCCATTCAGTGTACGTGAAGCAGGATTACGAGTTGGAGAAACCGCTGCTGCTGGTGCGCAAGCTGTGCCCTGCGAAACATGACGATACAGAGGTCGCTTGGCGCAAGATCTGGCTAGCAGGCGACGCGCTGGTTGAAATGGGCGCGGCCCGCGCCATGGAGATGGACGCCGAAACGGTGCAGCGCGTACGGCATAAGTTAGTGCAACTGCTTACTGGTGTGAAACTGTCACCTCCTGAGCGCGCTGCTGCGGGCAATACGTTGGCTCGCCTTGGCGATCCGCGCCTTGAGGTGTTGAGCGTAGATGCACTGCCATTGTGCTACGTGCCAGCCGGCCATTTCTGGTTAGGCAGCGAAGAACCTAAAGCAATGGTGATTCTGCCGGTGACACCGGTGCAGCAGTTCGTCTTCGATTACGACTATTGGATCTCACGCGGGCCGATCACCAACGCACAGTTCATGCAATTCGTTGAAGACGGTGGCTACCGCATGGCAGGCTATTGGACTGAAGCTCAACAGGCCAAAGTGTGGTGTGCTGACGGCGCAGTAAAAGCACGGAATGATGATGAGTGGCGCGATCGTCCGTATGATTTTGGCGAGCCGTTCAATTTACCCAATCATCCCGTGGCTGGCGTGATGTGGTATGAAGCTTTGGCCTTCACGCGCTGGTTGAGTGATCGCTGGCACGCGAGTAGTCGCTTGCCGAAGAACTGGAGCGTGCGTTTACCCAATGAGCCGGAGTGGGAGAAAGCGGCGCGCGGTGGCGTGGAGATTCCGCAACAACCGATCGTACGATCAGGCTGGGAACCGATCGATCAAGTTGCACTTAAATCCAATTCGCAGCCGCAGCGGCGTTATCCGTGGGGCGATGATCCTGATCCCGCACTGGCGAATTATAGCGACACCGAGATCAAGGCGACCAGCGCCGTGGGCTGTTTCCCGACGCACACTTTCAGTCCGTATGGTTGTGAAGACTTGAGCGGCAATGTGTGGGAGTGGATGCGGAACAAGTACGAGGAGTATCCTTACAAGGCCAACGACGGTCGTGAACAAACAGAGTCCACGGATGTCCGGGTGTTGCGTGGGGGCGCGTTCGACGATATTGAGTGGGACGTACGTTGTGCTTGCCGCCTCAGGTACTATCCGGATTTCCGTGACTTCAAATTCGGTTTTCGAGTGGTGGTGGTACCGTTTTGACTCTGTACGCGAAACGTCTGAATCCTCTGTTTCTCTGGGGGGATTCCAACCCTAAAGGGTGCTTCGCGAAGGGGCTGTGCCCCTTGAGCCGCGCGGCCCACTCCGCTGCGCTGCGGGGTGCTACGCAAGCGCGCAGCGCGATCGATTTTTGATGAGCAGTCACATTTCAGCACAAGGAGATGACCACATGGACCCGATTTCGATCATTGCATTGGCGTTGGTAGCAGGCGCAGCCGCCTCGGCGAAGGACGTGGCCGCGCAGGCGGTAAAGGATGGCTATGCCGGTCTGAAGGCGTTGGTCATGCGCAAGTTCGGCAGCAAGGGTGATGTGCAAGCCGCTGTCGATCAGGCCGAAAAGAAGCCGGATTCCGAGGCGCGGCAGGCGGTACTGAAAGAAGAACTGCAAGCCGCCGGCGCGGATCAAGACGAAGAAGTCGTGAAGCTAGCGCAGTCCCTGGTCGAACTGCTCAAGCAGCATGACGCGCCCTCTGTGGCGACTTACAGCGCGCAGGTGATCGGCAGTGGCGCGATCGCGCAAGGCGATGAGGCAATGGCCGGCGGTCAGGGTAGTGCCGTCGTGCGCGGCGCTGTAAGCGGCAATGTGGTGACCGGCAGCAACAACGCCGTGAACACTCCTAACAAAGGCTAATATCTATGCCTGATCTTTCCGATGAGTTGGCCAAGATTGATCAAGCGCTGGTCGCACAGGAGTCGCTGCGCGCTGTGTTGCCCGCCGATCAGATCGAGTTGATTCTGGCGGCGCTGCGTGACAAACGCGCCGCGCTGCTGGCGTTGAATACCGGCTCCGGCGCAATCGCGCAGGGCGATCACCCTCAGGCCGCTGGCGTGGGCGGCGTCAACGTAGGCGGCAATGTGTATGGCAACATCTACACCGGCCCGCCACCGAAAGACAAGGCCGAGCAGCGCCGCATCTATCTGGACGTGCTGGCCGCTCAGGTCAATCAATTGCCGCTGCGCGCCTTCGACGCCGGGCAATCCAATCCCAAAGCCAAGGCGCAAGCGTTGAGCCTGGTCAACGTCTACACCGCGCTCAACACCACCGAGCAAGTGAAACGTGAGCCGTCCGATAAGCCGCGCCAGGAACGCGAAGCCGATCTTTTGGAACGCGGCGAGACCCGTCCCTGGCGCGCGTTGGAAGCCGCTGCCCGTCAGCGCTGGCTGGTGCTGTTGGGCGAGCCGGGCAGCGGCAAGACCACCTTCGTGCATCATCTCATCTACTGCCTCGCGCGCCACGAGGTGGAAGGTTCAGAAGCGTGGTTGAACGATTTTCGACGCGACTGGCCCGACACGGCCTGCGACCTGCTGCCTGTGCGCGTGATCTTGCGCGACTTCGATGTGTGGCTCGCCGGTCGGAAGCGAGTACCGGGTCACGCCCAACCGATCGATTTACACGACTTCATCGCGCACACGCTGCATCAGCAGAACCTGGATTTTGCGATCGATCTGGTCGACGAAGCGCTCGACACAGGTCAGGCGTTAGTGGTGCTGGATGGTCTCGACGAAGTGACTTCGTTGACGCAGCGCACGATCGTGGGCGAAGCCATCGCTGCGTTTGCCGGGCGGCATCGAGCGAATCGCTACCTGGTCACTTGCCGCACGTGGTCGTATCAAGCGCCGGAGGCCGACGACGCGGATCTGCGTTTGCCGGATGAGCGTTTCCTCACCGCGCAGTTAGCGCCGTTCAACGCAGAACAGATCGCGCAGTTTGTCGCGGCCTGGCACACCGAACTGACTCGCGCGGGTAAACTCAGTGCAGCCAAGGCGGCGGCGTTGCAGCCCAAACTCAGCCGCGCCGTGCAGCAAGCCGATCTGCGCCGCCTGGCCGTGAATCCCTTGCAATTGACGTTGATGGCGTGGGTGCACACCGACGATGAAGAACTGCCCGACAAGCGCGCCAAATTGTACGCGCGCGCGGTCGATCTGTTATTGTGGCGCTGGGAATCGCAAAAGCCCGATCGGCCCGGTGAGCGCACGTTGCGCGATCTGGCGGCCGAAGTGGCCGATGGGCGCGGCGAGATCGAGCGGGTGTTGTGGCGCGCGGCGTTTCAGGCCCACGCGCAGTTGACCGAGGCCGATCACCGCGCCAATCCCGAACGGTTGATGGACGTGGGCGAAGCGGCGCTGAAGCACGATCTGGCCCGCTTGAAGAAAGATGCGCAAGGCAAGCCCGATGAAAACTGGGCGCGCGATGTGGTGGATGCCATCCGCGAACGATCGGGCCTGCTGGCGCGGCGGCTGCCGGGCACGCTCACGTTTCCACACCGGACGTTTCAGGAATATCTGGCCGCACTGTGGCTGCTGCAAGATCGCTTTGTGATCCAGGCGGCCGAGAAAGCGGCGCAGTTCGATGTGTGGCGCGAAGTCATCCTGCTGGCAATCGGCCATTCGGTGTACGTGAAGCAGGACTACGAACTGGAAAAGCCCTTGCTGTTGGTGCGCAAATTGTGTCCGGCCAAGTGCGACGACACCGAAGCCGCGTGGCGCAAAGTGTGGCTGGCGGGCGATGCGCTGCTGGAGATGGGCGCGGCCCGCGCCATGGAGATGGACGCCGAAACGGTGCAGCGCGTGCAAGAGCAGTTGGTGCAGCTGCTGACTGGTGCGAAATTGCCCGCGCGTGAGCGCGCCGCAGCCGGTAATACATTGGCCCGCCTGGGCGATTCGCGCCCCGAAGTGTTGAACGTCGATGCACTGCCGTTGTGCTACGTTCCAGCGGGCAAATTCTTCATGGGCGAAAGCGAGAAGCCCGATCAATTTGATCTGAACTACGCGTATTGGGTCTCGCGTTGGCCGATCACGAACGCGCAGTTCAAACAATTTGTCGATGATGGCGGTTATGGTGCGGCGCGCTATTGGATCGAAGCACAACAAGTCGAAGTGTGGCACACAGATGGAAACGTGAAAGCCTACAATGAAGACGAGTGGCGCGATCGGCCGTACGACTTCGGTGAGCCATTCAATCTGCCCAATCATCCCGTCGTCGGCGTGATGTGGTATGAAGCCTTGGCCTTCACACGCTGGCTCGGTGATCGCTGGCACGCGCAAGGTGTTTTGCCGAAGAGCTGGAATGTGCATCTGCCCAATGAGCCGGAGTGGGAAAAAGCAGCGCGCGGCGGCGTAGAGATTCCGCAACAGGCGATCGTGCAATCGAATTGGGAGATGATCGATCGGGTGGCGCTCAAACCGAACCCTGCACCGCAGCGGCGTTATCCGTGGGGCGCTGATCCTGATCCCGCGCTTGCCAACTACGGTGACACGGAGATCAATGCGACCAGCGTCGTGGGCTGTTTCCCGACACTCACTTTCAATCCCTATGGTTGTGAAGACTTGAGCGGCAATGTGTGGGAGTGGATGCGGAACAAGTACGAGCAGTATCCCTACGTGACCAACGATGGTCGTGAACAAGCAGAGTCCACGGATGCCCGGGTGTTGCGTGGGGGCGCGTTCAGCAGCAATGAGGGGTTCGCGCGTTGTGCTTTCCGCAACCTCAACAGTCCGAGCAACCGTGACGTCAGTATCGGTTTTCGAGTTGTGGTGGTCCCGTTTTGACTCTGTAATCTGGCGTCTCTGATCTCTGAAGACTCTGAAGGTCTGCGCTCTGTGGGGTTTCCAAAGGGGCCGTGCCCCTTTGGTCGCGCGGCGCGCGACAAGCTGAAGCAAAGAGGATAGCGATCATGGCACAACAAGAAATGGTCATCTTCACACGCACGTTCGATTTTCTGTCGTGGCTGCTGCCCGTCACCAATAGTTTCCCGCGCGCGCACCGGCACACGTTCACACAGCGCTTGCTGGACGCCGCTTTTGATCTGCGCGAACTACTGGAAGCGGCCAATCATCGCCACGGGCGCGACCGGCAGGTGAAACTGGGCGAAGCCGATGAAGCGCTCGATCGGGTGCGCCTGTACCTGCGATTGGCCGCCCGCTGGGAATGGCTAAGCGCGGGGCAGTATCAACATGTGGCCGCCATGCTGACTGAGATCGGTAAGTTGCTGGGCGGCTGGCGCAAGGTCACCACATCGTAGCCGGGCATCCCTGCGCGTTTGATGGTGCTCCGTTCCCCGCGCTTGCGTATGGGGAACGCCTTCGCAGAAGGGCGCCTTCGCAGAAGGACGTCCTCGGG
>PMCF01000185.1 GCA_003154115.1 Anaerolineae bacterium | reverse complement strand
TTCGAGCGGCTTTTTCAGGAGCAGACTGATCCACCCGTTGGTCGGTTCAAAAATGTTGAACCATACGATGGCGCCGACAAACTCGGGAATGGCCCATGGCAAAATGAACAGTGTGCGCCACAACCCTTTGAAACGTACGCCCGCACGGCTCAACATTAACGCCACGCCCACACCGAAAGCTGTTTGCAAAGAGACGGCGGTGATCGTCCAGACTAATTCGAAGATCACCAGATCGGCCACGCCGCCCGCCAGCAAATTCAGCAAGACCTGCGGCCCCGCGTAACGCACTTGACTTGAGGAACTTTTTTCGAACAGCGCCACCGTCACCGGCTTCACCCCCGTCAAGCCCTCGCCCACGGCGCGCCACACGCCGCCGCGCATGCCATCGCGCAGCGACAGCGAATTGAGATCGGTGAACGACATGGCGAGTTGATAGACGATCGGAAACAGCGCGATGAGGCCCAGCGCGATCAGGCCCGGTGCGAGCCACGGGAAAGCGTGACGTGTTTCACGCCACGCACTGCGCATTTGCTGGCGCGTGGGACGCTTCACTCCACCCGATCGGACCCGGCGTACCCAATCGGTGAGCGGCTCCCAGATCACGGCGCGGAACCCTTCCACCGCCGACAAGGCCAGCGGCGCGGTCAACATCAAAACGTACTGCGGCCATTTTGTCGGCCAGAACAACAAGAACACTAACATGATAATCAGCCACAGCGCAAACACGCGATACTTCCGCCATAAGCGTTTGAGGCCGACGAGGGCGAACAGCAAAACGAACGCATCGAGCGACACGGGGAACACACCAGGATGCCACGGCACCGATTGCGCCAGCCACACCAGCGGCTGCCAGATCGGAAAATTCGCTTCTTGCACTTCGGCGGCGGTGGTGGCGTAATTGCCGTGATAGGCGATCGATGCGCGCAGCCGGTTGATCGGATCGGGCCACAGATACGGATCGGCGAGGAAGAACACGATCGCGGCGATGCTGCCCCACATCACGATCGGCCTGAGCCACTGCCCGATCGATCGGGTATCTTCATCCAATCGGCCCGGCCATGAGTCCCAGAGCCAGTGAATCAACACCGCCACGCCGACCAGCGTGTAGGGATACTTCGACGCTGCCGTAAGGCCCAACATGATCGCCGAGAGCAGCGTCCAGCGATTGAAAGAACCTTTCCGGCGCGATTTCAGATAGAACACGACGACGAGCAAGCTCGTCAAAGCGGGCAACGCTTCCAGCATCACCTGATTGGTGTATTTGATGGTCCACGTGTGCACGGCGAGCAGCAAGCCCGCCAGCGGATTGATCAACGCAAGCGCCAACACTTCCAGCGTGCCGAAGATGGCGTGCGCCGTGCGGACGTTATCGAGATGCGGTTGTGGCAGTGAACGGGACGGATCGGCGGTCGTGGGTCGATCGGGAATTTCGGGTGCGGGCGGCAGAGGAGCCATCACCAGCCCGTTGATGATCTTGGTCAGCGGCGGATACTCGGTGCGATAGTTCTCGCACGTGAAGACCGACCAGTCGCCGGTCTGGATACCGGTGGCATCGATTTGCCCCGCGCGCAGATAATCATCTTCGTCGTAGTCGATGGGCAGCTGATCGACGGCGGTCAGGCGCGCGCTCAACGCAATGAGCGTCACGCCGATGACGGCGGCGATCGAAGCCAGGCGGGTAAGTTGAATCTTGTTGATCATCGACAAATCCCGGCCACAACTACGGCGGCCTCATTCTTTTATGAGATCTGACTATGCTCGTCAGATACCGTGACGCTGTCACGCCATGACCGCAAGAAATCGATCAAGGCATCAACTTCAGCCGGAGCGGCCCATTCCAAAATGAGCCAACCTAAACCACTAACGACATGCACCATGGCCCACAGGCCGCCATCCTTGCTGGTATCTCTCGCTTTAGCCGTGAGCAAGCTTCTTGCAAATGGAAAGATCACCGCAGTATGCTGTGCCAGGTGAGGTCGCAAGATGCCTGCGGCATCGTTAACGCGGAATTCAAGTTTTCCCCAGAGTGGTGTGGACAACAGAGTCGCTTGAAGCAGCGGCAGAGTCTGCCACGCTGCTTCATACGCCTCGATTGCGAGCAAGCATTTCAAGATGCCGGTCTGGGCCACGGCGCGATGTTTGGGTGGTTCCACTTGGCGAGTTTGGGGCAGCAAGGCCATAATCGGCGAGACATCGGGCTGGCGTCCAGTGAAATAGTGCTGCCAGGCCAGCAAGCATTCAATTCTTAACTTGATTTCCAAAGAGGCTGATCTCGTCAACGCGTGCGCCAGGTTCGCCTCGCCTAGATACGCATAGCAGTCCGCGATCTCGTGCTGCATTCGCTCAACCGAAAAAGACAGAATCATCTGGCGCTCTTCCCATGATCGCGCGGCAGGAGGCGCCTTCAGTTGTATTTGCAAGCGCTCAAGCAGCTGTCGCGCTCGTTCCGATCGTCCGATTTCGATCCAGGTGCGCGCGCATTCAATGAGCGTGTAGGCTCCGCCGGACTCGAACACGGGAACCGCCTCTAGCTGCGGTTGTGCCGCTCGATCTTCCCCCGCCAATAACAACGCGGACAATGCATTATCCCGCAAGAGCCAGCCGGTGCAAGGATGCTCGTTGATCCAGCGGACCAGCAGTTGAAGCGGCTCTCCGGTAACACCTTGCCGCGCCAACTTGGCAAGGCCCTCGCCGGCCAAATGACGCTTTCGCCCCGGGTAGGATGCTTGAGATATTTCTACTAATACGGCGTTGACGTGGCTCTGCGCTTCGGCCGCTGAGAGGGTTCGCTGTGGCGGCCACACCGGTTGCGGAGGAGGAAAGCGGCGTGTCAGATCAGACAGATCAGATGTCGTGACAAACCGTGGTTCAGCTGCCTGGCGCTGCGCATCGAGCACGGCCAGTAGATGCTCAAGCGGGCGCAAGCCGTCGGGGCCGGTATAGGCGCGGCGTGGATCATCGCGTTGTCCCACATACCACAGGCACCCTGTGGCTAGCCGCGCAATGGCCGCTGGCCCGGCTTGCTGCGCAGATTCGATTGCGCTCAAGATGAGCGCGGGTTCACGCGGCAGTGTGTTCAGATCCATGCTACTGGCCTGCGAGGGTTCGACATCTTATCCAACTCAATGGATCATTTACCGGCGGCGGATATTTGTTCAGGAACGCAATTGCGACATCAT
Source organism: Anaerolineae bacterium (assembly GCA_003154115.1). Taxonomy (GTDB): domain Bacteria; phylum Chloroflexota; class Anaerolineae; order Fen-1058; family Fen-1058; genus Fen-1058. The sequence goes on along the minus strand of PMCF01000185.1, from coordinate 52,492 downwards.
CCTCATAGACAATCTCATGCGCGTAGGCCGGATTGCCGGCGACCATCTCGCAGATGAAGCACGGTCTCGTCTGAATGTCATGGATATAGGTTAGGAGATCGAATGGCTGACGGTGTGGCATGGCGCGCAAGACCTCGGAGGTTTTGATCTGATGATCAGGCATGAAGCGATCATCGATCAATGCTGATGGCAGGTTCGGTTGCCTGGACTCTGAAAACCTCCGAGGTCTGCCGCTCATTTCTGCAATTGCAACACCACATAACTCTGCGACGGCAAGGTAGGCAACGGTTGATACTTGGAGAAGCCGCCTTGTACGTTAATCGTCAGGTTGGTCGTCGCCTCTGCGCCTAACATCGACATCGCGCGATAATCACCGGGTTTCACGTTGGAGGCCGCAACCGCTAAAGCATAGTCGTTCACGGCGTCCTTGCCCAAATTGACGACGATTAGCGCCGCTTCTTCTTTGCTTACCCGCAGCATGGCGTAGACTTCCGGGTTGTCCGTCTTCACTTCGACGTATTCGCCCACGCGCAACGCGGCGTGCTGATTGCGCAAGTGAATCAATTGGCGATAGAGCGACAGGATCGAATCAGGATCGGCGCTCTGCGCTGCCACGTTTTTCTTCGGGTAATCGGTGTACGGCATGCGCCACGGGATGTTGGCGGTGAAGCCGCCGTTTCGTTCGGCATCCCATTGCATCGGGGTGCGGATGTCCTCGTCGGGCTTCTTACCGATCATGCCGATCTCTTCGCCGTAATAGACGAAAGGCACGCCGGGGCCGGTGAGATAAATCACGGCGGCCAGCTTCGCCCGATCGAGATCGCCGGCCAACTGCGACACCACGCGATTCTGATCGTGATTGGTCAGGAACGATCCGAACTGTAATGGCTTGAAGACATTCCGGTTGACCTTGAAGGCTTGCGCGATTCCATCGGCGCGACGGGCGCGCACGCCGGTCACGATCGCCTGGGCGAGATCGAAATCGAAGGTGAGATCGAGTTGATCGCCCTGCGCATAATCGGCCGAGATCGGCGCGAGATCCCACACTTCGCCGATGGTCATGGCGTTGGGGTTGTACTTTTTGACTTCAGGCCGGAAGTTCTTGTACCACTGATGTGTGGCTTCAGTATTTTGGATCGATGTACCGTTTTCGATCAGATACTTAGCTGCATCGAGGCGCAGGCCATCCACTCCGATATCTTGCAGCCAGAAGCGCGCCACGTCTTCCATCTTCGCGGTAACTTCGGGGTTGGTGTAATTTAGATCGGGCATATGTTCACCGAAATAGCCGTAGTAATAGTCACCCGCCAGGGCGCGATGCCAGTTGGCTTGACCCGGATCGGTCTTGCTCCACACGTACCACTCGCGATAGGGTGACTGCGGGTCTTGCGACGCCACGAACCACGGATGCTCGCTGGAGGTGTGATTCAGCACGAAGTCGATGATGATGCGGATGCCGCGCTTTTTTGCTTCTGCGATCAGCCGCTTGAAGTCATCCAGCGTGCCGTAGTCGGGATTGATGGTGTAGTAATCTTTGACGTCGTAGCCGTGATACGACGGCGAAGGCTGAATCGGCATGAGCCACAGGCCGGTGATGCCAAGGTCCTGCAAATAAGCGAGTTTCTCAGTGAGGCCATTGATGTCGCCAAGGCCGTCGCCGGTGCTGTCGTAGAAGCTGCGCACGAAGATTTCATAGAAGACGGAGTCGTTCCACCACGGGTAACCGTCCGTGCCCTGCGGCAAGCCGCTGACGGGCGCGACAAATTGAACGGGAATCGCTGTCGGGCGCGGGGGAGCGATCGGGGTGGCCGAGGCCGCCGGACCGGTTGGGGCAGACGTGGGCGCGGTCGTGGGTGTCGTCGTCGTGCAGGCGGCGAGAATCGTGATCGACAGAATGAGCGGGAAGAGGAGGCGTTTCATAGTGAGGCAAAAAAAGAGACCCTAAGGGTTTCTAAACCCTTAGGGTCTGAAGGTGAAAGTTATTTCACGCTGCCGAGCGTCAAGCCGCCGATAATGTACTTCTGCAAAGCGAGATAGACAATAGCTACCGGTGCGGCCACCAGCAGCGACATCGCCGAAAACTGGGACCAAGGTGTCGTGGATGCATATTGTCCGGTCATATTCCACAACGACATGGTGAGTGTGAAGTCAGAAGGCCGGGTCAGGAATTGCCAGGATAGCGCGAACTCTGTCCAGCCAGTCAAAAAACCCAGGAAAAAAGTTACGGCCAGTGCCGGCACGGCCAACGGCAAAATGATGCGCAAGAATGTTTGATTGAGCGTGGCGCCGTCCACGCGGGCGGCTTCTTCCAGATCGCGCGGGATCGTGTCGAGATAGCCCTTCAAATTCCAGATTGAAAACGGTAGCGCACCTGAGATGATGGAGAACCCCACCCCTAAGAGGGAGTTACGCAGAGAATCGGCTGGCGTTGCTCCGATCTGGATTTTGTTCAGCATGACGAACAACGGTGCAATCGTGCCAATGGACGGCAACATCAGCACAGTGAGGACAGCCAACATTAGGAACCGGCGCCCGCGAATTTCAAAGCGCGAGAAAACGTAAGCTGCGCTCACGCCAATGGCCACTGAAAAAAGCGCCACTCCCACGCCCAGTTTGGTCGAATTGAGCGCCAATTGACCGAACGTTACGGGATTGGACGTCGGCTGTTGCAGGACCTTTTCATAGGCTGTCAGCGACGCGCCAGGCGGGATCAGGTTCAACTCAGTCGGGCGCGAAATGTTGCGCGGATCGAGCGACAGACTGACGACCCACAAGATTGGAAACATCACAACAAAGGCAATCAACAACAGCAGCGCCTGATATAGGATCTGCTTCCCATAGGAGAGTTGAGGTTTAGGGCGCTTGGTGCGTGCCGGTTGATTGGATCGGGCTGTCATTGAAGTAGCCATTAGGCATCATACCTTTCTGTTGCCTTGGTGAGCCGATTGGTCAGCAGGGTCAAGCCGAGCAGCACAAAGAAAATGATCACGCTAAAAGCAGCCGCGGTGCCATAGAGACGCTGTTCATTGACCAGCCGATAGGCCGTCGTTACCAGAATTTCGGTCTTGCGTAGCGGGCCACCGCCTGACAGCAGATAGATCAAGTTGAACAAGTTGAAGGTGGCCACAATGCCATAAACGGCCGCCGGAATCATGGCCGGCTGCAGCAATGGAACAGTGATGCTCGTAAACTGCTGCCGTGAACTCGCGCCATCAATCGACGCCGCCTCATACAAGTCGCCTGGAATGCTCTGCAGCGCGCCTGTGGCTACAATGGTCATGAACGGCCAGCCCAGCCAGATGTTGGTGATGAGCAGTGCGAAATAGGACAGGGTCAGAGGAAGAAATGAAATCGGCTGATCGACTTGATCGAGCCAGCGCAACGTCACCGGCGTACCTCCAAATAAATGCGACACCGACGACAGCAGCTGATTGATCGCGCCGTATTGCGAATCGAACATGTTTTTCCAGACGACGGCGATCACCAAGGAGGGCAGCACCATCGGAAGGATATAGATGGCCCGATAGAACCGTTTGAACCACAAGCCTTTCACGTTAAGCAGCACCGCGATCAGGACGCCGATAATTACATGGACAGGAACGTTAGTGAAGGTCCAGACCAGGTCAAAAGCCAGAACGTTCCAAAAGCTGAAATTGGCAACCGCGACGGGTAGATCGCCGGTGAAAATCTGATGATAGTTCTCCAACAGCCCCCACGTACATTCGCCTTTAAGGTTGGTAGTGCAAGCGTCGCTTTGATCGGCTCGATTAGGCGCCGGCGAATCGTAGCGCAAGTTTTTGATGTTGTAATCCGTGGTGGACATCCAGACTTCGTAAAACAACGGATAGAACGTGATGATGCCCATTACGAGGAACGCCGGCAAGAGGTACAGCCAGGCGGTGCGGGTGGTTGCGGTGCGATTCAGCCAGCGTCGAAGGCCGCTGGGGGGAGCCTGTCTATCGCTAGTGATTGACGCCATCGTCATGCCCCTCCATAGAAGAAGATGCAAGCTGCTGCTATTATCTAACGAAAGTTCTGATTATTCAAGCTAATGATCTCTAGAGAAAGACCTGACAGGTCTTATAGCAGACCTGTCAGGTCTTAAAAGATTGGACTACTTGCCGCTCGCTTTATTCATGGCCGCACATGCTTCTTTGACCGCATTGGCAGGGGTTAACGTGCCTTCCATGACCTTGGTGACCGCGTCACCAAAGGGACCCCACCAGTTGCCGAATTCCTTGCTCTGCGGGCGCGGGAAACCTGTTGCCGCCGCATCCGCATAAGCCTTCACCAAGGGGTCACTGACGGTCACGCCATTGGCGACCATCGGGTCACCGGCTGTGTTCGCCCAATTGCCAGCCCCTTGCTTGCCGAAGAGGTACAAGCCCACTTGCACGGCCAGTTTCTGCTGATCCGCGCTGCCATTCGGGTTGACGTACCAGCCATCAATCCCGGACAACGGCTGAGCCGGACCCTTGGGTCCCGCCGGCATCGGCACGACGCCGAGCTTGTCGCCCAGGTCCTTCTTGAAGTCACCCAGTACCCACGGGCCTTCAACCATCATGTCGGCCTGACCCTGGCGGACCATCGTATCGAGCTTGCCGCCATCCGGGTCAAAGATCGCGCCGGCCTTCTTCAGGTCGAGCAGATACTGGAACGCATCGGCCATGCCGGTCTTATCGGCCACACAGGTGCCCGTGTTGTCCATCAATTGGCTGCCAAAAGCGCCTTGCAGCCAGCCAAAGTTGTAGTAGGCACTCTGATTGACGACCAATTTCTTGCCGCTCTTCACCAGCGCCATCAGCTCGTCGGTGGTCTTGGGCGGATTGGGGACGGTACTCTTGTTGTAGGCCAGCGCCAGCGCCTTGATAATGCCCGGCACGCCGTACAACTTCCCATCCACGGTCAAGCCATCGATGCCAGCCTTCGAGAAGTCGCCCAGATGATCTTTCATCAGGTCATCCACGGGGGCCACCAAGTTGCCGCGCACCCACGTGCCCAGGTTGTCGTTCGGCATGGTGAACATGTCGGGGCCGCCACCGGCCGCCACTTCCGTCGACCACTTGTTTTCGATCTGATCGAACGGGATTTCCAGCACGTTGACCTTCAGGCCCGGATTGTCTTTCATCAACTGTGCCACCGCATCACCGACGGCTTTCTCTTCCGCACCACCCGCGTGATACGAATGCCATAACGTCACTTCTCCGGTCAGGCCACCGGCCGCGGGAGCCGGAGCTTGTGTCGGGGCCGCCACGGGAGCTTGTGTCGGAGCTGCGGCCGGGGCTTGCGTCGGAGCCACCGCGGGAGCTTGTGTCGGAGTCGCGCCGCCACCGCAGGCCGCGAGCAGCATGCCCAACATCACGAACAGGACTACGAGCGAATAACGAATCTTCATTTTGCTTCACTCCTTGAAAGTTGTCTTGTGATACACGGGTTGGGACTTGCCTGCAGGATCGCTTGCAGGGAATTTGCAGACAAGTCAGGGTCGAAATTGCGCGAAATGGATTGGGCAATTCCTGCGCTACACATCACCTCCTTAACTCAACACTCAAACCATTCTTTGCTAATGAATACCTGGCACCTTGGTGTAACCGACGTGCTGACCGTTGACGTGACGCACCGTGCTCTTGCCGTTAATCAACAACGGCGGCATCAAGACTTGCGTCCGTTCCAACGGCTCGTCTTTCAATAAACTGATGAGCATCTGGGCGGCTTGCGCCCCGACCGCTTCCGGCCGCGTATCGATCACAGTCAGATCAGACGAGGCCAGATGCAGGTGTTCCGATCGATCGAATGAAATGAACGAGATATCGTCGGGTATCTTGCGGCCCATATCGCGGAGCGCGCTTACTGCGCCGACGGTCACCACTTCTGACCAGGCGATGGCGGCCGTCATTTCCGGATGTTGTTCCAGCAGAACCAGCATGGCCCGATAACCGGCATCGGCCGACCAGACGGCGGGCGCCATATTGCAAGGCAGTTGATGCTTGTCACAACTTTTCTCAAAGCCTTTAACGATGCGCTGCGCGAAAGCGAAGTTCAAATCTTGGGGGCAAATAAAACCAAGCGCGTGATGGCCGAGTTCGACGAGGTAATCCACGGCCAGCCCGATCGCGGCTTCGCCGTTCAAATCAACGAAGGTCAACCCCTTATTGTCGCGCGTGCGGCCGATCATGACGAAGGGGATGTCGGTTTCTTTGAGCAGTTTCACGCGCTCGTCTTTTTGCTGAATGCGCATCAACAGCACGCCGTCGACTAAGCCGGAATAGACAATTTGACGGATATCATCCACGTTGACTTCCGGCGCGGTCAGCGTCAAAAAGGTGTAGCCGTGTTGATTGACCACTGCGCCGATACTGGCAATGTAGCGGACTTCTACATCGGCGATCGTGGGCGAGGCGAGGGGGAAGACCAGGGCGATGGCGTGGCTGGGGCTGCCGGCCAGGCGGCGCGCGATGGGACTCGGCGAGTATTGCAGCTCGTGCATTGCTGCGAAGACGCGTTCGCGCGTGGCGGGCGCGACCGGACGCTTGCCACTGATCGCGTGCGAAACGGTCGTCTTGGCGACGCCGGCACGTTGAGCAACTTCGTTAATCGTGGGCCGTGGTTTCGTTTTGCGCGGGGTCACACTGGGTTTCCTGGATTCGGACTAATCAGGAATGCTAATTCCTAATTTAACACAAACCGGTTTGCTAGTCAANNGTTTGTTGATCGGCGCAACTTATCTGGTGTGCCGTCGACGGACTGCCGATTAGTCTGACAGCGTTGACAGCTGGAATTCCCCTCGGCTCCAAGTCTTTGACGAAGAGACTGGCACAACATACAATTACATTGAACCTCGCTGGATACTTGCCAGTATTCATTGAACTATACCAGCGCTAGTGACGCACAATGCATCTGGTCCGTTAAGGCCACTTCTATGCCTGATAACCCTGAGCTTGCCCGGCGCTTCTCTGCCCCGTTTCGTTTTGATTGGATTGCTGTCGTGCTGGCCATCCTGATCGTTTTCTGCGCGTCGGCCAGCATCGCCATGGCCGAATGGGTGCCGAATCTCGATGTGCTGAGCTTGACCGTAGTGGTGAGCGGGTCGTTAGGTGCTTTAATCGCAACCTGCCGCTGGCGACCGCGTACTGCACATTTCATCATGCTCCTCTACGGTATCGTCTGGGTCACTTTGGTGTGCGTCAGCGCTATGCCGGATAAAGTCTACGGATTTACGTGGCTGGACTCTGTGCGGCAGCTGGTGATCCGGCTGGGCGAACACATCTACATTTGGTTCGACGCGATCTCCTCAGGCGGGGTGGGTAAAGATAATACGATCTTTTTGCTGGTGCTGTCCGCGGGCTTTTGGTTGATCGCCTATCTGACCGTGTGGAATACGATCCGGCGGCAGCGGTTGTGGTTGGCGGTCGCGCCAGCCGGCATCATCTTGCTCGTCAATATGTACTACTACGGCGGCAAGGAAGTGCTGGCCGTCTGGCTGATCGTCTATCTGTTTGTGGTGTTGCTGTACGCAGCGCGCTTATATACTTTGCGGCAGGAATTGCGCTGGCAGTTTGGCCGCATCCGTTTCAAGCCGGAGATCGAGCGCGACTTCTTGCAGATTGGCGCGATCATTGCGTTAGCGGCCGTGCTCTTTGGCACGGTCGTGCCGACATTTGCCGGTGCGCCACAAATCTCCGGGCTGTGGCGCGAGATCAGTCGCCCGGTACGCTCGGTCGAAGATACGTTCAGCCGCTTGTTCTCCGGCCTGCAACCGCATGGCCTGCCTTACACCAATCCGTTTGGCCGCACGTTGGCCCTACTGGGGCAGCGCAACCTGGGAACCGAATTGGTGATGGAAGTGCGTTCGCCGGAAAGCCGTTATTGGCAGGGCGTAATTTACGATCGCTACACCGGCGGCGCCTTTCAAAGTTCCGAAGCTGAGCAGGTGGCGGTGACAGCCAATGAGCAAATCGCGCCGACTCAATTTCGGCAGCGCGATCTATTGACGCAGACCGTGACGGTGTTTTTTCCCAACAACACTTTGATCTTTGCCGCCCCCCAGCCGGTGTCCGTGGACCAGACCGGTTGGCTCGATCAATTGCCGGGCGGCGAATTTAGTATGTGGACGACGCTGTCACCCTTGGGGCCGGGCGATACCTATCAGGTGGTGTCATCGGTCAGCCGCGCCACGATTGAACAGCTGCGCTCCGCGGGTTCGAATTATCCTCCAGCGATCCGCGAACGCTATCTGCAATTGCCCGACACCTTGCCCGATCGGGTGCGGGAGCTGGCGCGCCAGATCGTCACCGAGGCGAAAGCGACGACACCTTACGATCAGGCTGTGGCGCTTGAAGCATGGCTGCGCACGAATATCACTTACAATGATCAGATCAGCGCGCCGGCTGCGGGGCAGGATGGCGTAGACTATGTGTTGTTTGTGACGAAGCAGGGCTTCTGCGATTACTACGCATCGTCCATGGCGGTGATGGCGCGTTCGCTGGGTTTGCCGTCCCGTATCGCCACGGGCTTTGCGCAAGGGACGTTCGATGCACAGCGCGGCGTCTATCAGGTCTATCAGAACAATGCCCACACCTGGACGGAAATCTATTTCGCGCAATATGGCTGGATCCAATTTGAACCGACGGCTAGCCAACCGGTCATCGCGCGGCCGCAATCGGCGAGCGCCAGCTCACCAGATTCGAAAACCGACCAGAGCAATTCGGCCGCCCGTTCAGGTGAGCGCGAACCTAAAGATCAAGAATTTGATCCGTTTGCTGGTCCGGCCAAGTCAACGAATCTTGAGAATCGCTCCCAGACGACGTTCAGTTTGTCGCTGGCGGCGCAGCTCATCATTGCCGGAGTGATCTTGCTGTTGTTTCTGGCGGGTAGCCTATGGCTGGCCGTGTGGTGGTACGAAAATCGCCAAGCGCCGAAGAAGCCGGGCGGTGGAACGTGGGCGTTCGCGCGCCTGACGCGCCTGGGCAGCTGGCTGCGGGTTAAGCTGACGGCCGCGCACACGCCGTTTGAGCAAGCCCAGCTCATCGGGCAGGTGGTGCCCAAACGCCAAGGTGAGATCGATCACCTGGCTGATTTGTATGTGCGGGAGCGGTATGGCCGGGCCGAGGTGGACGCGCAGGAAACCCGATCGATCTGGCAGCGCATCCATTGGTCGTTGTGGTGGGCCGGCTTTAAGCGGCGTGTGTCACATCGCCTGCCGCCGCTGCCCGCGTTGTTCCGCCGTCGTCCGCCGGAGTGAGCGATCCTCGCGTGTTGACCGTGTTCGCGGGCTGGTCGAAACAATCAAAGCAGCCGGGTTTCTCCATTTCAAAAGAGTGCACAAGAGAGAAACCCGGCTGCTCATTTTGCGTGATATTCTTTAATTCCGTTTGGGGCTTAGGTGTTGTATAATCTTTGTTACGCAGAGTGTCCATTTGTTGTATGAGCGTTGTTATTCAACGGGGAGAGTAAGCCGTGACCTCTACCTCAACCACCAATCCGTCCTTCAATACGTTAGCCGATTCGACGCTGTTGCTGCGCACCGCGATCGCGCAGGGTGATTTGGCCGCGTTGTTGGCCGAGCTAAGTAATCAACTTCATCAGCAGGCGGCGGTGCTGACCAAGCTGCCCGCTTCCGGCGATGTGATGAAGGCGCAGCAAGCTTTGCTGAAGATGCAAAGCCTGATGCCGCGCTTTCAATCCTCGGTCGATTCGCTGGCGCACGAACGGCAGGCGCTGCACGCCTTGTATGAAGTGGGGCAGACCATCAGCTCCACGTTGGAACTGGCAGAAGTGTTGAATCAGGTGATGGATCGCATCATCCAGTTGACGGGCGCCGAGCGCAGCTTCTTGATGTTGAAGGATGAAGATACCGGCGAAATGGAAGTGAGCGTGGCGCGCAACGTCGATCGGGCGGTGATGGCCCAGGCGGATTTTTCTGTCAGCCGCACCATCGTGCAGCAGGTAGCGACGGAAGGCAAGCCGGTGGCCACGACGAACGCGCAGGCCGATCCGCGCTTTGCCTCGCAAGAGAGTGTGGTGGCGTATTCATTGCGCAGCATTTTGTGCGTGCCGTTGATCGTGCGCGATCGGGTGACGGGTGTGATCTATGCCGACAATCGCATCCGCACCGGCTTGTTCGGCGATAAAGAGCGCGACCTGCTGGCGGCGTTTGCTAATCAGGCGGCGATTGCCATCGACAATGCGCGCTTGTTCGATCGCGTGCGGCAGCAACTGGCCGCCATCACGATGATGAAGAATCTGATGGACAACGTGTTTGCCTCCATTACGTCGGGTGTTATCACCACTGATATGGACGATCGGGTGACGTTGTTCAATCGGGCGGCCGAGGGCATTTTAGGCATTTCTTCTCATCAGGCGTTGGAACATCTCTATCGTGAGACGGTGCCCTTAGCCGTGGACTTCCAACCGTGGATCGACGAGGTGAAGCAGAATCACACCGTGGTCTCGCGCGATGTGGAACGCGTTCTGCCCGTGCGTGGCAAGGTGGAGTTGAGCATAAACTTTGCGCCGCTGCGCGGTGAGGGCGAAGGCGAGGTGTCCGGTGTGGCGCTGGTGGTGGAAGACCTGACGGAGAAGCGCCGCATGGAAGCCGAGCAGCGCTTCATCAAGGATACGTTTAAACGCTATGCGCCGCCCGCCGTGGTGGAGCAATTGCTGCGCGATCCCTCGCAGTTGAAACTGGGCGGCATCCGCAAGCCGATTGCGATTCTGTTCTGCGACATCCGCGGCTTCACCAGCTTCAGCGAACATCTGGCGCCAGAGGCATTGGTGGAAGTGTTGAATACCTATCTGGCGATGGCGGCCGATGCCGTGCTGGAGTTTGAAGGCGTGCTGGACAAATTCATCGGCGATGCGGTGATGGGCTTGTTCAACGTGCCGCTCGATCAAACGCACTACACCCTGCGAGCCGTGAAAGCGGCGTTGAAGATGCAGGCCGATATCAAGGCGTATCACGCGCGCACCGGCGTGGAGCGGCATTTGAATTTTGGCGTGGGTATCAACGCGGGCGATGCGGTGGTGGGCAACATCGGCACGGAGCAGCAGCGCAATTATTCGGCCATCGGCGATGGTGTGAACTACGCCAAGCGCCTGCAAGAGAATGCGAAGGGCGGACAGATTCTCATCAGCGAGGCGGCCTATCGGCACGTGGAAGATCTGGTGGACGTGATCGAACTGCCGCCACTGCCCGTGAAAGGGCGCTCGACGCCGGAAGTGGTGTACGAGGTAGTTGGGCTGAAGCAATGATCAATTAGCAATGAACAATGATCAATGACAGCCGTCGGCGGGAGGGTAACGCTGGCGGCTGTTTGGTTGCCGGGAGGGCGGCGTTCATGTATCGCTCTCTATTTTGGATTGACAGACTTCATTCAGGAGGAAATTTTGTGAACAAATTTCATTACGGAAACCGTCAGCATAAACGGCGATTGCTGAGTGTGCTGGCGAGTGGAATTGGCCTGGCTTTGGCTCTATTATTGATGACCGCGTTGCCCGGTCGGGCGGCACGCATGGCCACTGCTAGCGTTGAACTATCTCCCGGATATGAGCAAACAGGCTATGCTGGCGAAACGATCTCATTTACTCACACTGTGACCAATGGAGTAGCGATTACTGACGTGTTTGGCATTGCTGCGACATCTGCCGGATGGTCAATCCAGATTGTCGATGCTAGTGGCGTGGTTACCATGCCTCTCGAATTAGGGCCGGGTCTGTCGCATACGCTGGCCGTTCGAGTGAGTATTCCCTTTGAGGTGATCAGTGGAACAGTCGCGACCTTCTTGATTACGGCGACCTCGCAAACCAGCTCTACCGTGTTTGCCGCAACGCAAGACACCGTGACCATATGGCCTAAGCTGTCGGTGGTGTACTTGCCGCTGATTATGGTTGGTTGGCCGCCTGTTCCCGCCACACCGGTACTCAACCCGATTAATGGTAATGCCTATAGCTGGGGTGATCATACGGTCATATGGAGCGCAGCAAATCGGGCTGAGTCCTACACGCTGGAAGATGATGATAACTTCGGCTTCACCAGTCCTACGGTTGTTTATTCAGGGCCGAACACCTTCTGGCCGGGCTACAATGTCTCTTATGGAAAACACTATTATCGTGTCCGGGCAGAGAACAATTGGGGCCCGAGTCTCTGGAGCGATGTCCAGTCGATTAGTGTATTGAATTACATGCCACAGAAGGCAACTGCCGATACGGCGGTTTTGAGTAATCTACCTACGGCCAACTTCGGGACATCTCATACCATGATTGTAGGTTATGATATATGGGCTGCCCCACCTTGGAATCGCGCCCGCAGTTTTGTTCAGTTTGATATTTCGATGATTCCCAGTGATACGATCATTACTGGGGCAAAGATGAACGTCTTTCTCTACACTGCCCACGATAAACCATTTTGGGCCCGACCACTCAATATTCGCAGGATCACCGGTGCATGGAATGAAATGACCTTAACCTGGGAGACGCAACTTGGTGTGAGTGAAATAGCGGCCTCGGTTCCCATTACGAACGGCAGTTGGGGCTGGCATACGATCGATGTCACCAATCTGGTACGCGGCTGGGTCACAGGACAATATCTCAACTATGGCGTGGCATTGGATGGTGTAACGGCGCCCAACGATCCTGGTTGGTGGTCGTTTTACACGCGCGAGGAACCTAACTACGAACCGACCTTGCAGGTTAGCTATCCTGGGCAACCTTTCCCATCTATAAGGAACGTAAGCGCGGCAAGTGAACGCTGAGGAAAAATAGAGCCGCTCATCGACAATACCCATAGTTGTCTCTCAATCAATCGGGGCGACTCGCTGTAGAGTCGCCCCGTTTTCATTCACGCTTATTCGTGCTAATTCGTGGATCTATTTACGCGGCGCTTCAATCACACTGGCTCCATCGAACGCACTGTAGATCCCCGCCACCATGCGCGCGCCGTCGGTCAACGTATACTTCACCATGCGGTTGCTCTGTGGATCGATGGTCACTTTGAAAGCAAAGCCGTTCCACGTCAAGGCGACCTCTTTCAATGGGCCGCTGTCGCTTACATGTGCGTTCTCGGTCAGCGGCGCGAGTGGAGATGAAGGGCGTCAACGGATAAGGCAACGAATCAGCGGTTGGCACCCCGCACGGCTACTAACGGCACTCAGCCGTAACGGCTGCGCCTTAATCGAACGGGGCGACTCACAGCGAGTCGCCCCGTTTTCGTTCAGTGTAATGCAGGCCGAGTACTCAGCGTCGATCCGGATTCAGATCAATGTTGGATATGCCACTCACTCCTTGCGGATGATGGGCAAAAACACGTGTTTGTCCAACACCGGCGTTGCCGTTGGAGTTCCGGTCTTAGCCGGAGTCGATGTCTTAGTTGGCGTTGCTGTTTTCGTCGGCGTCAGCGTCTTGGTTGGTGTCGAGGTCGACGTCGAGGTACTGGTTGGGGTGGATGTCGGCGTCGAGGTCGGCGTCGAGGTCGGCGTTGCTGTGGGCTGACCGGACAGACTCTGCGGCACGAGCCCATACGTCTTGAGCTGCTGGGCGGCTAACGAATCGTTCACCGCACCGCCCGATACCGACAGATCAGCGACAGGCGTTTCGATGTGCGAGAGTTGCTGCGCCCGATCGATCGGATCAGGCGGCAGGGTCAGAGCAACATCGGCCGAGCTGGACGAGAGATTCCACACGCGCGCGACGACGCCCTGCAATACGCTGTCGTCGGCGGGCTTCAGCGCCGACAGCAGCACATTCGCATTTGAAATTGTCAGCAGCGAAAAAATATCCGCGGGATAGGCACTGCCCCCGCTGATCGCGCCCGTGATCAGCGGGTTCTGATGTTCCAGCGCCATGCGCAAAGCCGCCGCCGGATCGTAAGCGGCGTGTGTTTGCAAAGCGAACCGCTGCAGGAAATTGGTATCTCCCCCTTGATTTTGAATGCCGTAATTGGTTCCGTCCACCTGGCCTCCGGCCAGCGCCGAGATTTGCGACGTGCTCGCGTCGAGCGTGGAGACGGTGCTATTGCCCAGCTGCATGTAATAGCAATCGGCGTTGGACAGCGTGATGCCCACTCCGCCGCCGCTCATATCGGCAAACCGATTGAGCGTCAGCCAATCATAGCGCGCGTTGCGCGGCGAATAATGTCCGCCCGCGGTGGTCAACTTCGCGCGGATGATCGCGCCGACTTCCTCATGCCACGTATCGGGCGCCGTCAGGTTGAAGCCAAAGCGCCACTTCAATGCATCGCTGAAGTTTTGCGTAATATCATTACGGAGGTTGACGCGATTCAGCCCACGCACCAGCGTGATGCGGCTGGTGTGCGCCAGCGGGCTGGAGGATACCGCTATCAATGTAGCCGACACCGGGCCTACGTTTTCGACCGTCAACGTTCCTGAGCCTGTTCCCGTGCCGTTGTCGAGATCGTTGACGACGTAGCTGCCGAACGCTTTGGCAAACTCTCGATTGCTGTTACTCTTGTCGAGCAGACTGGTAATCGCGCCGCGCGACGCGACGGTGACCCGATAAGCCGCGTTTTCGATCACGCCCGTGCTCGCGTCGGCCGTCGGTCCGCCGCCTGTGAGGGTCCCCGCGCCCGCCTGAATCTCAAAGACTTTGTAACCTACCGATGGAATGCCACTTGCCAGAATGCGCAGGTATTGCTGGCCGTCAACCGTCACAATCTGCGACGGCACTTCCTGTCCCGTGCTCACCTCGATCACGTGCACGGGCGTTACGCCGGTGTAGGCGAAGTCGGCCATGTCGGTGCGCGTCCAACTCAGCGGATTGAAGACGAAGAAGCGTGAGTTCGTGCCGCTCTTTTGAATCAGGCCGCCCAGCGCTGTAACGCCATCGGCGTATAGCGTATTCACATACGCTTCGATCTCTGTGACGAGGCGGCGCTGCCAATCACGTCGAGCGCTGTTCGCTACATTCGGACCATCCGCTGTCCAGCAATGCTCCCAATAGAGGCCCAGATCCATCCACGCCAAATCACGCGCGGTCGATCGGCCATCCATGAAACTGTGCGTCTTCAAACTCACCACCGTGGCCAACGCCTCGGCGCCGTGCAGCTTCTCCACCGCGCGCTTCACGCGGGCCGAGGCCTCGGCGAGAGAGGCCACATACAATTCCCATTCGTTGCCAAACGTGCACGCCACATTCGGCAGATTCGCGCCATAAGTCGTTTCGAAGTCTTCAAAGAAATCCTGCTCGTTGGAAACAATCACCTGCCGGTTGGCGTTGGTCTGCGCCTGGGCGGCGGCCACAAAGGTCTGGGTCAGCGTCTGGAGATCATCCCAGCCCTGCCCGAACGCGCCGATGACGTTGTAGGCAAACCGGGCGATGAAGCTGGTATTCGCATCGACGTAGTCCACGATCCCAGTGGGATTACGGGCTTCGGCGTAGCCGCCCATGCTTTGACTGCCGGAGAGCATCGAGTTCCACTTCGTCAAAATCTTGCTGCCATCCGGCCCCACCCACCAGTAAATATCATGCTCGCGATCCCAGGCATCGCTGACTTTTGAAGCGCAACCGCAAATGCCTTTCCAGGTGTATTTCGCGCCGGCGCCCGCCCACAACGCGCCGATGCCATAGGGCTGCGTTTGATTCTCCATCGCGTAAGCGAGCGTGAAGTGCAGACCATAGCGGCGCTCCAGTTGGCCCGGATAGGACATGCCGCGCAGCACCGCCTCGGCCGGCGCGCCGCCCAGCACCACGCACAACGGATTCAACGGCATGCTGATGTGTCCGTCGCGGATGCGGCTGATCAGCCGATCGAACTGCGCGGCGGTGCGATTGCGTTCATAGGTCTGCACCCAGAAACTGCCATCACAATTCCATCGGCTTTGATAGGCCGCGGGATTGTTGGCGGTGCTATCCGCCGCGTCGAGGTAATAGTCGAGCATGGTCAAGAAGGCCGTGCGATATGTCGCCTCGTCCGCCGTCCACATGTAATCGGTATGATCATCGGGCGCGAGATAAATCCGCTTGGTCGCCGTGGGCGATGCCCAGATTGGCTTACCGGTGACCTGGGCGACCTTCAACAAAAGTGCTCCAGCCAGCGCCCCGGCACTCGCCGCGAGAAAGTGACGTCGCGACAGTGGCAGGCTTGACGCATGATGGTGATCAGATGGATGATCATGATCGTGTGAATGAGGATGCGCGTGCGGATGATGATCCAGACGCGGATCATGTTGTGAACTGGTCATTGTCTTCTCCCTTCGATTCTGTACGACAAGTATAACCACCCGAGCAAAAGCGGGAAACACCTAATCGGGGTATTTCGGTGTCGCCGTTTCTTTAGGGCGCGGGTGTCTCAATCGTCGCCGCGGCATCGAACGCGCTGTAAGTCCCCGCCACCGTTCGTGCGCCATCGGTCAACGTGTACTTCACGATCCGGTTGGTCCGCGGATCGATGGTCACTTTGAAAGCAAAGCCGTTCCAGGCAAAGGCAACTTCTTTCAATGCGCCGCTGTCGGTTACATGCGCGTTCTCAGCCACCCGCGCATATCCGAACTGCGGCCACGCAAACGGAACGCCGCGTTGATTCTTGAGCCACGATCCATCCGGCTTCTGTTGATAGTCCGCCGATCCGATCTGCACCGCGGTCGGCCCAGTCTCGATCGTGTAACGCATCCGATCGGGCGCATTGAACTCGAAGCGCACCTTCAGCTGCTGGCCTACGCTGTCACTCACGCTCTGATCTTCCACCACAGACTGCAACGCATTCATCGTCGCATCGGCCTTCGCCAGCCACTCCGACGCGATCGGATCGCCGGATGAAGACGGCGTGGGCGTGATTGAAGTGGGCACGTCGGGCGCGACGAACGACGGCGGCGTGTAGGGTTGTAATATCACGGTAGGGGTCGGGCTGGCCTCGACCCTTTGGGCGGGCGCAAGGCCGGCCCCTACGGCAGGCGCAGAACCCGCTTCATTACGCAAGCGTCGCACATAGTTCACCACATTCCAAATTTGGTCGTCGGTCAATTTATCTTTGAAGGCCGGCATGGGCGAGCCTTGCGAAACGCCGTTTTGAATCCAGTAGAAAATATCGCCGTCGGTGTGAATATCCAGATGCCCGTTGCCATAGTCCGGCGGCTTCAGGGTCAACCCTGCGGCCGCGGGGCCATTGCCGCGCCCCGCCTCACCGTGGCACACCGCACAATTTTCGGTAAACACCTGCTGGCCGATCTTCAACGAGGCTTCATCGGACAAAAACGGATTGGTCAACGTCAACCCCGGCGTCGCTTCGCGCGTGAACGTGACGATCGACCACAGTCCGATTGGGATCGCGATCAACGCCGGGATCAGCAACCCGCTGAGCCAGACCGTGCTTGGCGCGGCTTTCCAAGCGATGAACAACCACGCCACACCGATCGCCAGCGCGAGTGTGCCGCCAAACGCCATGCCATAGATCGACAGCCACTTCATCACCACATCGAGCGGACCTTCCTGCCCCAGCGCCTCGATGCTTCCATCCAGATTCACGCGCACCCGATAATCCGCAAACACATCAAAGGCGCTTGGCCGCCGCACCGCCGTCGAGATTTGCCACTCGCCGGGCAGCGAGAGATATGCCCCGTTGGCCGTGTAAGCGCCATCGGTTGTGGCCTGCGCCGCAGCCTGCGCCGTGCCCAGTCCGCGCGTGAGATACGTGAAGCGCAGCGACACCTCCTGCGCATCGCTGATCACATTTCCGTTTTGCGACAAACGCACGGTATAGCTGGACGCTCCCGTTCGCGCCGGATCGATCGTCAACGCCACATCCAGATCTTCACTGCGTGTGGTCAGTTGCAGCGGCCCGGCCGCAACCGTGGGCTGTGGGTCTCTGGAACGTGGCAGTGCTGTCAGCGCGCCCGCTGCCGCCAACACCAATAACCCAGCCGTCGCTTCGACGAGCACCGTGCGTCGGAAGCGTCGCTGCAACCGCGGCCCCAACTCCGGCTGATCGATCGCCCGATCAAGCTGCGGCTTGATCACGACCAGATTGTAACCGCCCGCCAACATGGCCACACCCGCCAGCGCCAGCTTGAACAACAACGTGCGGCCATAGGCCGTGCCCATCATCGCCGTCCAACTGCCGACGTGCAGGAACGAGAGATAAGAGCCGCTGATGATCAAAACACCCACGGCCACCGCCGCGATCATCGAGAAGTTCACCACCGTTCTCAGCCACAACCACGATCGATCCTCGTCATTCAGCGTCTGCGCCACGCGCGGTACGACAAACGCCATCAACGCCAAGCCGCCCACCCAGATCGACGTGGCGATCAAGTGTACGAAATCGGCTGCGAAGGGAACGATCGGGGGTTCACTCACTGCCGCACTGTGACTGGTCAGTGTGGTGAGGAACAATAGCTGCAGCGGAAGCCAGATCGAAACGATTGCGCTGAACGATCTGCCGCGCGCCGTGGCAGCGCGTCCAGACGCGGCGCGTGCACACGCGGCGATGTCGTCCAGCAGCACGCCGATCGCGATTAATGTCGCCACGCGGCCCAACCAGATGCGGCCCACGCGCGTGCCCAGCCAGTCGCCGATCGATCCGCCGGCCGAATTGGATTGCGCGATCAACATCAGCACTGCGCCCACCCCCGCCAAGGCTAACGCCACACTCAACACGCGTTTGGTCCAAGGCAGCGCTTGCTGATCGACCGTATCTTCGAGCTGCGCCGACTTCAGCGCGGGCCGCCACACCAGCCAGCGAAATGCCACCGCCCCCGCGATCACGGCCTGCCCGATGAACGTCAACGCGCGGGCCAACATATCGAGTGGTGAGGTGACAGCGCCCGTAGTCGTTGCGTTGGCTTTCGTCCGATCGATCGGTTGGCCGACCGAGAACACAAACGATCCCGACGTGACGTGCCCATCCGCTTCGCTCAACGCGCGCCACGACACGATGTAGGTTCCCTGGCGCGCATCTTTCAGCGACACAGTTAACACTTTAGAATCGTTGGGCGAGCGCGTGGTGTCATCGCCGTCGACGGTCGCGCCGTCTTCAAACAGCACTTCGATCTTAGACAGGCGGGGATCAACCGGCTCGGAAAATTCAAGCGTGATTTGCGCGGGAGCCTGATCCAACACCGCATTCGCCGCCGGATCGGAATGCACGAGGTTCGCGTGCGCGAGGGCCACGCCCACGGTGAGAGCGGCAAATATAAGGGCAAGAACAAGCGACCGTAGTTTCATGCCAGTGAACGGTTACTACTCAGCCGTCGCGCTATGCGCCGTGCAGTGTCATTCCCGCGAAGGCGGGAATCCAGTGCCGTCGGCTGGATTCCCGCCTTCGCGGGAATGACGGCTGAGTAGTAACAGTGAACGAATGATAGAGACTGACTTCATCTCAAAAGATGATACCCCATCCGCGCCAAACCGGCTATCGCATCTCCCCCATCGTGAGAGCGGCCCCCTCAAATGCCAAATCAAACATCCTTGCCCGTATCCGACACGCTGTGGCGGCGGGCCGCTGGGCGCATCCTTCCGCATCACCCCCAAAACAACTTCAGCGCGATCTGCCCAAAGCCGGCGATGGCCGTGCCCAGGCCCACCGCCGCCGTGACACTCTTAGCCAGCGAGGTCATGGTTCCTTCCGCCGCATCCAACCGGGCTTTGATGCGGGCCAATTTGGGCTGTGGCTTCTGGGCCTCTTCGATGACTTCGGTCACTTGGCCTTCAACAATCTCCAGGGTTTCTTGTTGTTCGGGCAGCAGGTCGGGCTGTTGTTTGACTTGTCCGATTTGCCCCTGCAATTCCTGTAACTTGGCGACGAATTCCTGCGGTGACGTGATCTGCGCCACTTGCACGCGGAAATCGTTGTACTGATCGCCGTAGATCATATCGCGCCCGGCGCTGACATTGCCCTTGATGTTCACTTGTGTTTTCGGTGACGACGATTTCTTAGCCATGCGATCATCTCCTTGGAAAATTTTTGCGCGACCGCGCTCCGCGCGGAAATTAGTGCAGAAAAACAGCAGCCCAGCATTCAGCAATCAGAAATCAGCATTCAGAAATATTAAGAGCCAGGGGAGAAAAGCCGAAACCCGACATTGCCGAGGAAGTTACCGGGTACGTTCCTGAAACGGTCAGCACAGCGAGCGTTCCTACGATTGCTGACCCAGGAGCCGCCGCGGATAGCGCGCTGCGTTTTGTCATACCACGAGTTCGTCCATTCCCACACATTGCCACTCAGATCGCTCACGTTAGCTGCGCTATTGCCCTCGGCAAATTGACCAACCATCGTCGTTGAGGCGGACTGACCAGCGGCCTCATACCATTCATTCCATTTTTTATTGTCAGTCATGTCATCATCCGCCGCCCACCACTCCGAGATATTCAAGCGATTTCGATCAAACTGATCCCCCCACGGATACTCGCGGCCATCGGTGTGGCGCGCGGCGCGTTCCCATTCTTCCTCAGTGGGCAGGCGCACGGGCCTGTTCAGTTCTTTGGACAGCCAATGACAGTAAGCCTCAGCCTCGAACCAACTGACACCCACCACGGGCGCAAGCGGATTGTTCCACTTCAGATCGTGCCAATAAAACGGCTCCAGCCGCTTTTCCGGCGGGCGTTTTGACAGCCAGGCTTGATAGTCTTTCGGCGCTTTGCTGTCGTAGGTGCCTTCACGCCACGCCCAGCCGTCCTCGCTCCAATACGCGCGCGTCGCGTAACCTTTGGCGACGATGAAGCGGCGATACTGTAAGTTAGTCACCGGATATTTGCTAATGGCATAGGGCCGATCGATCGTGACCTTACGCTTCTCAGCGCCATACAAGAATGGGCCGGCAGGAATGTCGATAAACTGATCGAGATCAGGCGGCGTCCAGCCGGTGCGGCCCAAAATGAAACCGGCCTCGCGCTGCACTACGGGCGAGAGCGATCGATCGCGCGCAGCGTTCAGCAGCGCCTCGGTCACTTCCTGCGCGGCGATACGCCCCAATCCAGACTCGCCCACATCTTCCAGGCACGCACCCGCGATCAACACGTTCTGGCAGCGCGATTCGTCGTCACAGTCCATCTGCAAAATGGCTCGTACCACCTCGCCGGCCACCAGCCGCTGATGATACAGCAAGCCCCACACGCCCACCGCCAGCAGAATCGTCTCGCGCCAGCCTGGATCGGTGAGATGCTGTTGAATGATCTTCAAACTCTCGTTGCGATCGAGCTGGCCTTTCTCGACCAGCCCGATGGCCGCCAGCGCTTCTTCAAAGGTCAGGTGCATGAAGCCATACTGCCCCGCGCCGCGCTCCAACAGCAAATTGGAGTAGGTGCGCACGCTCTTGAGGTATTCATTCGCGCGTTCCAGCGCCGGGCCGCGCTTCAGGCCCCATTCCTCGCCCATGTAATACTGCGTCAGCCAGTGGATGATCTCCCGTTCGGAAACCAGGCCCGCGGTGGGATTGGTCTCGCGCAGCCACAGCGCCAGCGGCCCCAGCACCGCGATCGTCTCGGCGTAATCCAGCGGCGGGCCGACCGGCTTCTTGTCCAGCGCACGGGCTTTGTTCCAGGCGCTGATCAAAGTCTTGAGGTACAACTCGTACAATTCCACGCGCCGATTGGGCAGTGACACACCCTGTCGTTTGATCAAGGCGAGGATCGTCAGCAGCAGTGGATTGCTCGCCAAGTTCGCCACACCGGGGTTCGCATCGAGCGCGTCCAGCAAACTGCGCCGCTCGGTTTCGGCACTGGCGCGCGCTTCGGGCGAATCGCCCAGCGTGCTCTTCTCAAACGCGAAGCACCACTTGGCCGCAAATTGTTCGATGGCCGCGCGATCGAAATCGAGCAGCGTATACAGTCCCCACTCTTTGGGCTCGAGCGGCGATTCATGGTAGCCGACGATGCGGCTGGTCACGACGATCTTGTTCTTCCGCGCCAGCGCATCACGCGCGAAGGCTTCCACCCGATTGACCAGATGCGCCCGATCGCGCTGCACTTCGTCCAGGCCGTCCAACAAGATCACGGCGCGGCCAGTGGCCAGCGCGTCATTAAACAGCGGCGCCAAACCCGCCAAGCCCTGCGCCAACCCGGCGAAGTAATCGGGCAGAAATTGCTGCAGGTTGCGATCGGCGTGCAGCAGCGCGCTGGCATACGCATTCAGCGGCACCAGGACGGGCAGCGGCGCATCTTTCTCCTGCGCCAGGCGCAGCGCCAGATGTTTGAGCAGCGTCGATTTGCCCGAACCCGGATCGCCGATGACGACGACGCGCGGCTGATCGCGCAGCACCTCTTCCACGCGCACAGGCGCAGCACTGGTTTTCTCCAACAGCGCCAGCGCTTCGGGCGGCAGGGCTTCGGCCGCTAACATCCGGCCTGCTAAACGGCGATCGGCAGCAGTTTGCCGCTCCCACGTGTCGCCGCTAGGCCGATCGGGGCGGGCGACCAACGGCACGTAGACTTCTTCCAACAGCAGTTCGCGCGAGAGCGTCTCCAACTGCGGAATGCCCTTGAAATCCAAGGCGCGATAGGTGCGCTGGAGATGATCGAGATAAACCGCGCGCAGCGCTTGCAGATCGGGCTGGGTGGGCGCGTAGCCCGGCATCTGCAAAATCACGGTGATAGTCTGATCGCCGATGATCACGTCGCGCTGTGCGTTCACGTCATTGAGGTTGATCTGTTTTTTTGTCATGCGTTCGTCTCAGAAAGCATTTCTTAAAGCTTTGCGACTTGTCATTCCCGCATGTTCTTGGCGGGAATCCAGTAGTCCTGTTAGCACTAACCGCTAATGGTCAGGCTGGATGCCCGACACGCCCTGCCGAAGGGACGCTTTGCGCGGGGGCGCGCATGGCGACAGCACTCGGGCATGACAGCATCGACCATTCAAGAAACAGACATCATGAAGCTGTGTTCACCACAAAACATGAAAACGCTCCGTTCCCCGTCCCCGGGGAACGCCCTCGGGACGAGGGCTGTGAGCATTTTCAGATCAGTCTCTCAGGTGGAGCGCGTCAACGTTCATCCACGCCGCTGGCGTACCAGCGGCGCGATTACCAGAGGACGCGCTCCGGTTTGATATTTGGCGGCCCCCACCCCGACCCTCCCCCGTCCCGCATACGGCGCGGACAGGGGAGGGAGCGTGGATGCCACCGGGAACGGGCGGCGCTGGCTCTAAATTTTGGCGCCGGCCTGCGTCCATTAGACCACAAGCTTTACCGGCCCGTCAACTTGCCGCGCACGACGAGTATAACGCAAAAGTGTTGCTGACTTTTCAGTTGCTCCCGCCGGATTGTAAATCCGGCGTCTGGGGCGATGGATTTACAATCCATCGCGAGCATGACCAGAAACCTGAAGACCGCTCGACAGTTTTGCTGTATACCACGCGCTGCACCCTTGAAGGCCAGCCACAAATTATCGAAACTGGTGATCGACGGATACAAGTGTTTGAACGTCTTCAAATGACCTCCTTAGAAAAATTTTGCGCGACCGCGCGAAGCGCGGAAATTGGTGCAGAAAAACAGCACCCCAGAATTCAGCAATCAGAATCCCCCTCCGCTTCGCTCCGGGGGCCTTCGGTCAGCAATCAGAAATACTAAGAGCCAGGGGAGAAAAGCCGAACCCCGACAACGCTGAAGAAGTAATCGGGAACGTGCCCGAAACGGAAAGCACAACGAGCGAGCCCACGACTGACGAGCCAGGAGCCGCCGCGGACGACGCGTTCCCCTTCCGCTTCTGGTGATTCACGATCGTCTTGTTCATACGGATAAGGCCGATAGATCGTGCTGGTCCAATCATACACATTGCCGGATTGATCTTCTGCGCCGAATGGTCCCACGCCGCCGGCCGCCACATACGCGCCCACCGGCGAGGGCTTGAGCACGCGACCTTCAATGGTATTGGCGAGAGCCGCGTCCCACTCATTACCCCACGGGTACACCCTCACCCCCACGCCTTCGGCAGCCTCTCCCATTGAGGGAGAGGGGAGACCACGTGCGGCGGCTTCCCATTCCACCTCAGTGGGCAAGCGATAGACGCGCTCCGTGATAGCGGCGAGCCAGACACAATAGGCATTCGCTTCAAACCACGTAATGCCGACGACGGGCTGTGACGGATTGTTGCGATCAGCATCATTCCAAAACGCTGGTTGTTCGCGCGATTTGGCTGAAAGCTGTTGACCCAATTGCGTCTTCGATTCCTCTTCTTCCAGGCCGGCAACGTACTCGTATGTTTTCAATTGTTCTGGAGAATAAGCGCCAGTGCTTTCGAGTTGTTCTTTCCAATTAGAATTGCTTCTAAGCCAGCGCCAAACTTGCAGCCAGGTTGCAAACTGCCCGCCCGTCACATCTTCGCCACGCAGCCAGCGTTTCGCCAACTCCGTCGTCCAATACTGCTCATCGTGATAACCACCCGCATCCATGAAGCATTTGTATTCAGCATTCGTTACCGGCCACTTGCCAATCTCAAAGGCAGATAAGTCAACAGTGTGTTGTGGACGCTCAGGGTCGTAGGCGTCGGTATCGTCGTCCGCGCTGCCAATCGTGTAAACACCTCCCGGCACTTTGACCATAGTCGGCACAATGACCTTCACGCCGTCGATCGTCTGCGGTTGAAAGCGCGGATCGCCGACGCGGCCCAGCGTGAAGCCGGCCTGCAAACGCGCACGCAGGTGAATGGCAGGGCTGTACAAATCTTTCAACAGATCGCCGCGCACGTGAGAGACCAGCGCCGCAACAGATGGAAAGCGGACAAACGAATTTTCGTCGGTGGGGTTGATGAGTCCCGCTTCATCCAGACAGCGGCCGGCCAGCACCGGGTTCCGCCGGCGGATCGCTTCGATGAACCTGGCCGGATCAGCCGCCAGGCCGCAGGCCAGAATCGTGGTCACTTCCCAACCGGTGGCGGGTGGCTCTGGCAGTGGGTCCCACTCGCCTACGGTGACAGGTGGCATCTCGTCCAGCGTGCGTTTGCACGCCCACAAGGCACTCAGGTCTTCGCGCGCTGCAGCGCCGTCGTCAAAGCGGCGCAGCAATTCCAGTCCGGCAAAATATTCCTGCAGCAAGTGATGATAGAAGCGCACGTCCGGTTCCAGCGCGGGATCGATCAACGTGGCGGCGCGCGCAAAACGCAAGAGATCGGGCGTTTTCACTGGCACATCCTCGCCGTTGAACTCCACGCTCTCGGGCAGTGCGGCCTTTGCCGTCTTGATCGCAAAGGTGGTGCTTTCGCCCTGCTGCTGCATGGTGTAGGCCAACTCTTGCAGCGCCCGCGTCTGCACGTCGCGCGGCAGCCAGCCGCGATGCGCCAATTTCTCCTCGCGGCTGAACAGGTTATCGACGAACCATTCCAGCAGCCGGCCGCGATTGCCCATCTCGCGCTGATTGGATTTGTAGGCCGCCACCAGCAGCGACAGGTTGAAGGGATTGCGTGCCATCTCGTTCAGCCGCGCCGTGGGATCAGCCAGCATTTCGCCCAGGCCAAGCGCGTCGTTACGCCGCAAATAGTCGGCGATGCGCTCATCGTCCAACGGCTCCACGCGCACGCGCGGCAAGTCCAGCTGTCGATCGTAATCACGCTCGCGTCCCGAAAACACGATCTGGTTTGCCTCACAATAGTCCGTCGCAAAGAGCCGCCACGCCTTCAAGCGCTCGTCGCGTTCGTCGCGCGGCAGTTCGTTGACGCCGTCGGCCAGCAGCAGCACGCGGCCGCTCGCCAGCGCATCTGCAAAATCGAGGCCGGTGCGCTGTTCCCACTCAGCTTTCAGGAAGTCGAAGGGTGAATGCGCACTCTGCTGGCTCAAGCGCACGAACAACGGCACGCGGCTTGCTTCGTCCGATAGAATGGTGCGCGCCGCCTCGAAGGCAATCTTCTGCAGCGTCGTCGTCTTGCCTGCGCCCGGTTCGCCGAGGATCACAAAGGCGCTGTGCTTGCCTAACGCCTCGGTAATGTCATTCAGCGGCACGGTGGTGATGCGCGCCTCTGGCCCTTCGCCCTCGCGCGGAATGCGGAACTCGCTGAACGCAATCGGCAGGTCCAGCCCTTCGACTGCGCGTTTCACATCCATCTGCGCCGCCAACGGAATGAACTTCGTCGCCCAAATCTGATATTCGCGGTGCACGCTTAACGCCAGCAGATACGATTTCAGATCGCGCCGCCCGATCAGTTGTTTGACCGCGCCGGGGTGAAAGGTCAATGCTTCACCGTTGACTTCCGCGTGCAGCGCCTCGCCGCGCGGCACAAAGGTGGCCCCGGCTTGCAGAAAGGCCAGCACCTTATCGATTAAGCGTTCAACGTCGGCTGTGCCAAAGCCATAATTCGTGATCTGATCGCCCGCGACGAAGTCGGCGCACTTCACATCGCGATTGAGGTTGATCGTTTTGGCAGCGCGAGTCGTTTTGGGTTTAGCCGCGGATTTGCGAGTAGGCATGTTTGATCTTCTTTAACGGAGGAGTCGTGCAACTGAGCTGGATTGTATGATCGAACTGGACTAACGGTCAAATGGCCTCTGGGCCGGTTTCGGCGGCGAAACGCCAAGCCCAGCCCGCACCGCGCCGCCAACACCGCGTGCGGAACGACGGATGAAGAAAACAGACATCATGAGCTGCGTTCACCACACAACATGAAAACGCTCCTCCCGCCGGGGACGGCGGGAGGAGCATTTTCAGATCAGACTCAGGCGTAATTCAACCCGTCTACCTGATACCACTCGGTCCAGTGCGCGGAGATTTAAGTTGTGGCAGAGGGCGGCGGTAGAAGGACAT
The DNA here is from genome assembly GCA_003154115.1 of Anaerolineae bacterium. Taxonomy (GTDB): domain Bacteria; phylum Chloroflexota; class Anaerolineae; order Fen-1058; family Fen-1058; genus Fen-1058. The sequence goes on along the minus strand of PMCF01000185.1, from coordinate 25,823 downwards.
CTCGATGGCTTCCAATCCAATCTCGTGCGCCTTGGAGATAATCTCGGTACCGCCCACAAACAGCACGCCGCCGGGTCGCAGCGCATCGTACAGGTGTTGGTAGAGCTGATCTTTGCCTTCGTTTGTAAAGTAGATCACCACATTGCGGCACACGATCAGGTCGTATCCGCCTGCTCCCGATTCGGGCAGGACAAAAGACTTTGCCAAAAGGTTATGCTCGCAGAAGGTGATTCTGCGCCGCAGGGAACGGGTCGCCCAGTAGCCATCCTCTTGCGCGCTGAAATAACGCTCGAGCCACGGCGCGGGTACGGCGGCTACTTCTTCGGCGGAATAGGGACCGCCGGCCTGCGCCCATTCCAGCGCCGAGCGGTCAATATCGGTGGCGATGATTTGATGCGGACGGTAGGCACCGACGACTTCATTCAGCAAGATGGCCAGCGAGTAAGGCTCATGACCGCGCGAACATCCCGCGCTCCACACCCGCAGACTGAGGCGGCCGCGCGCCAGCTCGGGCAAGATGGACCCTTGGAGGCATTTGTATTTTTCCGGGTCGCGGAAGAAGTAGGAGACATTGATCGTCAAATAATCCCGGAGGTGGCCGATCGCTTCCGGATCATTCTGGATGGCGCGGAATAGAGCGAACCACGTGGGAAAGCCCGACCGCAGGAGATAGGCTTGGAGACGCCGCTGCATCTGTTCGCTTTTGTAGCAAGCCAGGTCCACGCCGGTCAGCTTAAGGATTTTGTGTTTAAGATAAGTGTACTCTTGCTCCTGCACTATTGCACCAGCTCAGCCAGCGCCGCTGCGATCTCGGGCAGCGGCGCGATCCGATCGGCCAGACCGGCCTCAATCACACAGCGCGGCATGCCATACACCACGCTGGTCGATTCGTGCTCGGCGATCACTTTGCCTCCCGCCGCCTTGATGAGGCCCGCCCCGGCCTGACCATCGCAGCCCATGCCGGTGAGCACGACGCCGATCACCGCCGAGCCGTAATGCTCGACCGCCGATTGCATGGTGGTGTCCAGAGAAGGCCGCACGTGATTGCGGCGCGGTCCCTGATCCAAAACGACGCGATCACCGCTGCCGAATTGCAGATGATAATCACCCCGGGCCAGCAACACCAGCCCGCGCGCCAGAGGCATGCCAGAAGCTGCTTCCTGCACGGTGAGTGGTGATCTTTCGTTGAGCCGCTGCGCCAGCGATTGGGTGAAACCGGGCGGCATGTGCTGCACCACGGTCACGGCGGCCGCCAATTCGGACGGCAAATCCGACAGCACCTGTTGCAGCGCGCGCGGACCTCCGGTGGAAGCGCCGATAACAATCACCGGATCGCCTCTGCGGAACAAGCCTGGCGCCGATTTGGCAGGCACATCTCCTTTGAGCAAAGGTGCTGTCAAGGGGCCGCGGGTCAGAGTTGGCAACGAGGCAGTGGCGGCGGCTTTCACTTTGTCTACCAAATCCTGGATCACTTCCTGGATGTCAACGACGGAGGAGGGCTTGGCAACACAGTCAACGGCCCCGCGTATCATCGCCTGGATCGTGGCGCGCGCACCCCGTTGGGTCTGGGTGCTGAACATGATGACCGGCGTTGGACATTCGGCCATGATGCGCCGCAGGGCCGTCAAGCCATCCATGTTCGGCATTTCGATGTCAAGGATAACCACGTCGGGCTTGAGGGTCTTGATTTTCGCCAGTGCGTCCAACCCGTCGACAGCACTGCCGACGACCGTGATGTCAGAGTCAGCAGCCTCCAGCCGCCTGGTGAGCGTCTGACGCATAAAGATCGAATCATCCACCACCAAGAGACGAACGGCGTTTCCCATGGAATTACCTCAACACTTTGTGCAGCGCCATCAATAGGTTAGCAGGAAGAATCGGTTTCACCAAAAAATCCTTAGCACCCATGTGCACGGCCCGTGACGCGATCGGCCCCTGATCCAACGCCGTGAGCATAATCACCTTAGCGCCGGGGTCTTGAACGTGAATCTGGGCCAGGGCGTCCAGGCCGTTCACTTTTGGCATCGTAATATCCATGAGCACGATGTCGGGCCGGGCTGAGGCGTAAAGACTGATCGCCTGCTCGCCATCTTCCGCCAGGACGGTTTCGTAGCCGTGCTCGGTGAGCAACCGGTCGAGCTGGCTGCGGATGAACAGGCTGTCATCGACAATCAATACTTTAGCCACCGCGTCTCCTATCCGGGAAGCAGCCTCAGCAGCTCTGTTTCAACGCTTTTTCCAGCGTGGCCAACAGCGTGTCGGGCATAACCGGTTTCATCAAAAAATCTTTAGCGCCTAAGCGCACGGCGTATTTCGCCATCACTTGCTCGTCCATCGCCGTGAGCATGATCACCTTGGCCTCATGGTCAGACGAGCGAATCATGTGTAAAGCAACCAGGCCGTTGGTCTTGGGCATCGTAATATCCATGAGCACGAGGTCGGGCCGGGCTGTCGAATAAAGATGGATGGCCTGTTCGCCGTCTTCGGCCGAGACCGTTTCGTAGCCATGCTCGCCGAGCAGCTTTTCCAGATGATTGCGGATGAATAGGCTGTCGTCTACAACCATGATTTTAGTCACAGCAAATCTCCTGCCGACTGGGACGCCGTCATCGCTAGACACGGGCGCATCATCCCAGAACTTGTTCACCCTCATACAAAGTTTTCACCATCACCAGCCCATTCGCCAAATACAACTTGACCGTGCGGCCACTGTGTCCGCCCGTGGCGCGGGCTTGTATCCGAATATGCGCCGCGTGTAAAACCGCCTCAGCCGCCAGCACGTTCAGCTCGCCAATGTTGAGGTGGTTGTTGGCGCCAATCCTGGACAGCATCTGGGAGCCGCCGCATAGCTTGGCGGTCAAATAAATGCGCCGGGCGCCCAATTTGACCAGCGCCTCAATCAACAGCGGCACGCCCTGGTCTAAATATTTAGTGGGCTTGCCGTGCGAACCGGTTGGCGGCGAACTGACGCGCGTGGCTGGCTCGCCGTTGGGCATGGTGGGCAGTAAAGCATGCAACATGCCGCCTACTTTGGCAAAGGGATCATACAGGCAAACGGCCAAGCACGAGCCAAGCCCGTAGGCTACCAACACATCGTCACGCGCATCGCTGACGACCATCTCGCCGATGTACACCACGCGCAGATTCTCAGCCACGATCGTTCCTATTTTGCAATCGTTCTACTCTGCCAGCTGGGGCAACACCCAGAAACAGGCCTGCATGGCCTCCGCCTTATCCTGCAGATTCGTTTCAATGATGAGCAGGTCATCACGGCTGGCGGCCATCGGCGTCAAGATAACCTCCAGGATGGCGCCCAGCATATCCACCATCACGAACGGCGGGGACGGCATCAGAATCTCGGGGCGGTGGGTAAGCACCGCCAGGGCATTGAGAAAGTAGGCCAGCGTCACGTTCCCCACCTCGGCCAGCGCCGACTTTTCTATTTGACCTAGCCCGGTAGCTGTGCCTTGCGGCTTGTTCATGACCCAATCGGCCAGGTTCAACGCAAAAGCCAGCGGCAGCATCAGCAGCGCCCAGCCGTGCAGCCCACTCTGTATCTCCAGATAGACCCCTACGGTTTCCGCTTCGAGATCGTTGTAGCGCGCTGTTACTCGGTCAAAAGTCAAGAGATTGATCTCTGGCATAGTGTGGTAAATGATTTGCCCCGCCATCTTGGACAAGCCGCTTGCCACATTCTCCAGCGCGGCGTTTAGCATTCTTTCCGCTTCCGGTCCGGCGATGATATCGTTCCAGATCACAGCCCGATCGCTCATGGTGGGCCTTCCTGCCTTTGAGCCTGTAGGATGAGATTGATGACGCCGGGAACGTCGACGATGAGGGCGATGCGTCCATCGCCCAGGATCGTGCAACCTGCCAGTCCCGGCACAGTGCCCATCACCGGCCCAAATGGCTTGACGACGATCTCTTGTTTACCAATGATCCGATCCACAATCAAACCTGCCTGCAGCCGGCCCCAGGTCACTGCGACAATCGCGGGCTTGCCCGGAGGCGACTGGTGACCATCGGCTCGCGGGTTGTAGAAGAATTGCCGCAAGTTGAGCAGCGGCAACACCCCATCTCGCCAGCAGGTAGCCGGATTGCCCTTGACACTATTGATCTGGACCCCTGAAAGGTATAGCGACTCGACAATGCTCGTCAAAGGAATAGCGTAGACATCGCTCCCCAAGCCCACCAGCATCGTTTGCACAATCGCCAAGGTGAGAGGCAACGTCACACGGAAGGTGACGCCCTGCCTCATTTCACTCTCTACGACCACGGTTCCACCAATGCGACTGATATTGGCGCGGACGACATCCAGGCCCACGCCCCGTCCCGATACCGCGGTGATCTGCTTGGCGGTCGATAAGCCGGGCTGGAAAATGAGCGCAATGGCTTCGTCGTGGCTGAGGCGCAGGGATTCTTCTTCTGAAAGCAACCCTAGGCGCACTGCGGCCTGGCGCGTCTGCTGCGGGTCAATGCCTTGGCCGTCGTCCTGCACCGTGATGACGATTTGCCCTTCCTTGTGTTCTGCTCTCAACAGAACAGTGCCCACCGGCGGCTTGCCCGCGGCCGCTCGCACCGGGGGAGATTCGATGCCGTGATCCATGGCGTTGCGCAGCAGGTGGATGAGCGGATCGCCAATGGCTTCGATGAGAGAGCGATCAAGTTCGGTTGCTTCGCCTTCGATGACGAGGTTGACCTGTTTGCCCGCGGTTCGGGCCAGGTCACGCACCAGGCGCGGAAACTTGGAAAATATCTGCGCGATGGGCAGCATTCTGGCTCGCATCACTTCATCCTGCAGCTGGTCGATGATTTGCCCGATGTGAGCAAGCGTGTCATTCAACGCGCCGAGCTCTTCACGTTTGCCATATCGCGCGCGCAATGTCTCTTTGATTTGCGCCAGGCGAGTGCGGTCAGTGACCATCTCGCCCACCAGGTCCATCAGCGCGTCGAGGCGCTCAACACTGATATGGACCGTCTTGTCTTGTTCCTGGTCGGGCTTCTCCACATGGTTGGCTTTCTGTAGGGGGAGAGCAGAAAGAGAGGATAGGGTTGTTTCCACCTCGCTGGTATAAGGTCGCACTTGAAATTCGGCTAGCTCGGAAACATCGCCCAGGCGCTCTTGAATAGCAGGGATCTCAGTCTTGGTGGCAAGGACGAGCCACAAGTGGTTATCTTGCCAATCCCCCAGCAAATCGTTTTCCGAGGGAGATTGAGCAAGGACTTGACCTATTTCGGCCAGGGTCAGCATCACCTGCAAAAGGCGGGCGGCAGGAGCAAAGGACTCGCGGTTAGCGGCGACTTGAATTTCGAAAAGCGTGTCTCCCTGTTCGCGGCAGCGGTTAGCCTGGGCCGATTGGCTGGGTGTCAGCAATCGGCTTGCGCCGGGACCATGACTTGGCGCTGGGGCAGCACGTTCTTCGCCCGTGGCCTGTCCCGCCACGCCCATTTTGATGAGTTGACGCATCCGATCGATGATGGAGACGACGTCAACGCCGCTCGGCTGACGGCTGATCACCTCATCCCGCAAGGCCCTCAATACATCGACGGCGGTCAACAGGTCATCGGTCATCTCCTGAGTGAGAGAAAACGCGCCTGCGCGCAGCGCGTCGAACAGGGTTTCCAGCGTGTGGGTTAGATCGGCCATCGGATGATGCCCGACCGTGCTGGCCACCGCCTTGAGGGTATGGGCGGCGCGGAAGATGGCATTGAGCGTATCGGGATCGGCGGCCTGTTCCAAACTCAGGATGCCAGATTCCATGGCGCGCAATTGCTCATTGACGTCCTGAACAAATATTTCTAGTTCGTCAGCTTCCAAGTTAAAAGTTAGCGTGTTATTCATAGGTCATCTCTTGTGAAATGGATGGCGCACCAATCGGCCGGCGCGCAACACCTGCGCTCGCTCAGTCCGTGGTTGGCATCGTCTCGGCTAAGGTGTTTATTGGGAGCACATCATGATCCGATTGTGGGATGGCCTCTGGTGTTGGCGGCGTTTCACTCTCGACCGGTTGAGAGGCCTCGACCTGATCCAATGCCGATCGCTCTTCCAACCTTGCCGGCAGACTCTCTTCGACTGGCGGCAGTTCTTCATGGGTCGATCGTAAAGACTCTTCGACGGCTGGCAGAAGCGCTTCCGGCGTTAAAGTTTGCAAGTCACCCTTTTCTTCCGGCGAAAGCACCTGCGGCAGATCCAGCAAGATAATGAGCCGCTCGCCGACTTTGGCGATGCCGGTAATAAACGTCGAATCGACGGTCGTCACCAGGGGCGATGGCGGTTCGATGGCCGTCTCGGGTACGCGCAGCACCTGGCTCACGGCATCCACCAACATGCCCACCGTGTTGCCCGCTGAATCCGCTCGCCCAACTTCGGCGACTACAATGCGAGTGTTCTTGGTGGCTTCTCCAGCGGGCAAGCCAAACCGCTTGCGCAAGTCAATCACCGGCAGCACTTTGCCGCGCAGATTGGTTACGCCCTCGACAAAGGCAGGCGCGCACGGCACGAAAGTGATGGGCTGCAGTTTGACGATCTCTTGCACGGCGGCGATGCTCACACCGTAATGCTCGTTCGACAGGATAAAGACGACGATCTGATCTTCCATCGGAATCTCCTTGTGCAAGGCGTGTTGGGTACTGTGTGTTGCGTATGGCGTACTGCGTGTTGCGTTCACGCATCACGCTCCTCGCTCCACACTCTACGCCTTGCGCTTGGGCGCAACGAGCGCGGGCTTGTGCACCAGCGGCGCAACCGGCGGCGCTGCCACATGCCCGGCGGCCTGCGGCTTGTCTCCCATCTCCTGCATCTTGCGTCCCGTTTCCTGCGCTTCGGGCAGCGTAAACTGCGCCACAAGCGTCTGCAAGGTCTGCGCCATCTCGCTGAGCGACTGAGCCGTGGCGGCGATCTCTTCGACCTGGGCATTGACCTCTTCGACGGAGGCAGCCACTTCTTCGGCAGAGGCGCTGTTCTCTTCGGAAATTCCGGCAATGTTTTCGATGGCTTGGGTCACTTCGCTTGAATTGGTCGCCATCTCTTCCGTGGAGGCAGTGTTCTCTTCCACCACCGCCGAGACCGTATCCATCGCGTTCACCAGGTTGTTGGCCAGGGTATCCATGTGCTGGGTGGCAGTGGCGATCTCGCTCACTTGCCGGTTGACATCTTCGTTGGCAACCAGGATGTTGGACAAGGCCTGTCCCGCTTCGTTGGCGCGGTCCACGCCCACGGTCACTTCGGCCGCGCCCGTCTCCATCGCCTGCACTGCTTCGACCACGGTCTTTTGCACACCCTTGATGAGCGCGGCGATCTCTTTGGTGGCTTCGGCGGATTTTTCAGCCAGCTTGCGAACCTCGTCGGCGACNNGCCAGCAGGTTGGTCTGCGAGGCAATGTCGTCTATCGTCTCGATAATGTCGCCGATCTGTTCCGACCGTGCACCCAGGTCGCGCACTTTGAGCGCTGAAACGCCGACCCGATCCTTGATGCTTTCGATGCCCTTGATCGTCTCTTCGACCGTCTTGGCCCCGGCGCGCGCGGTCTGGGCAGCCTGAGCCGAGCCTTTGGCCCCAGCCTGGGCATTGGCGGTTACCTGCTTGATGACGGTCGAAATCTGGCCCGTGATGTCGGTTGACTTGGTCACGGCGGCGGCTTGCTCTTGCGCGCCCTTGGCCACGCCGTCGATCGCGCGGCCCAACTGCTCGACGGAAGATGTCGTCCGGCTCACGCTCTCAGTTTGTTGAGCTGTGCCCTGGGCGACTTGCTGGATGGTAGTGGTGACCTGGTTGGTGGCCTGGCTGGCCTGCTCGACGGCCAAGGCCATCTGTTCGGAAGCCGCGCCCACGCCGTTGGCGCTTTCGATCACCTGCCCGACCAAGCCACGCAGGTTGACGATCATCTGGCGGAAGGCATTCCCCAACCTGTCTTTTTCTGATACGGGCTTGACGTCAGCAGTCAGATCGCCTTGGGCGATTTGATCGGCGGCGCCAGCCATCTCGCTGAGATAGTCGAGCATGTTGTTAATGTTATTCTTGATTTCGTTAAAGTCTCCGGCGTACTTGTCTGTGATCTTGTCTGGGACTTGGCCCTTGCTGATTTGGTCAATGTATTGGGCCGCCATATTCAGTGGGCCGATGACGGCGTCCAGCGTGTCGTTCACGCCTTCCACAATCTCCCGATAGCCGCCCTTGAAGCGGGCCGTGTCGCCGCGCGTCGAGAGCTTGCCCTCCACCGCCGCTGTGGTCAGCATATTGGCCTCGGCGATCAGCCCGCGCAGGGCCTCGATCGTTTGCTTGAGGGCCGGGTCGATTTCATCCTGGCTGTCCTTGGGCGTCACCTCGGCGCTCAGGTCGCCTGCGGCGATCTTTCTCATCGCGCCGACCACGGTGTTTTGCAGGTCGTCGGCAAACTGGTCCATCGTCCGGGCCATGACGCCGATCTCGTCTTGTCGCGTCATGCGTAAGCGAGTGCCCAGGTGTCCCAGGCTCATCTCCTGGATCATTGTTACAGTTTTGGACAGCGGCCTGGTAATGCTCTGGCTGATGACGATTCCCAGTCCAATAGCCACTAGCACACCGATGATGCCAGCCCCTATCATCATCGTGATGGCTTGACTAGCCGACAGCTGGCCCTGTTGGGCACTCTGGTCAGCCGATTGGATATTGTCCCCAGTGAGCTTGTCAACAGATGCCTGCAGGTCTGAGCGGGCAGTAGAGGCCGCCCCGCCTGACTTCATAGACGCCAGCGCCTCCTGGTCATTGCCCGTTTTGGCCTGGCTGACAAGGTTGGCGGCCTCTTTCTGATAAACCGCCCAATTATTCTTTAGATTGGGCAGTTCGGCCTTTTCGTCTGGAGATAGCTCCGTAGCCTCGAACTTGCTTAAAGCCGCGCTGGCATTCCCGATCTGAGTCGCAATGTCTGGTTCGGTAATAGTGGCGCGTTCTTCGGGGATGGCGACGTATTTGTACAAGTCCCCTCGCATCTTGAGCATAGCCGATTCAAATTTCGCCAAGTATTCGATCGGCAGGGCGCTATCCGTGTACATTTTGTTCAGGTTGTCGCTGAGCGTCTGGAGATTCACATAGCCCAGCACGGCCACAACCGCCAGGACCAGCGTAACGACCAGAAAGCCGCCGGTCAGCTTGACTGTAACCTTAAGATTGTCTAACATGGTAACCTCCTTCTGGTTCGAGATGCCGGTTGTCTGGAATCACTGTCCAGCGCCGGTTACGCTCCGGAAAAGACGATGGGTTTCGGGCGGCAATTTTGCGTCTGTCTGATCACAAAGTAACCTCCTTCAAAAAGGGCAGTGAACACTGGTCGCCATCACCGTCGCGTTCGTCGCCTTTTGAATCTCCGACGGAATGGCTTTGACCTGCGCCGTGGCTAGCTTGGATTGCTCGGCCAGGTTGCGCGCTTCGACCGCCACGACGCAAAGCCCTACACAATTTCCTCGTGCACGATCAATTGCCTATCGGCCAGCAGGGCCGGCAGATTCAAGATCACCATCGAATCGCTCGTTGCCCGCTCGACGATGCCGCGCAAATATTCCGGGCGAATGCTCCACACTGTGCCGCTCGCGTCTTGAATCCGGCTGACCAGCGCGGTCTCGATCGGGAGCGCCTCGTCGACCAGGGTGGTCAGTTGCCCTTTCTGAGCCTGGCTCAAGTCGGAGGCAGCCACATCGGCCTTGAATGGATGACCTTGACCTGGGCTTGCACCGCGCGGAACTGCATGTCAATGAGTGTGGCGACTGCGGTCCGCGCGTTGCTCTGGCTTATATCTGCAATCACACTTACGATGATTGTCAGGCCGACCACAAGCCAGAGTGAGCTTGCTGCGTATCTTGAGATTACTGAACATGTGAACATTTTGTTCCTCTCTTTCCGGGAGCAGCTTTTTCCGTTGCCCTCTCCCGTGCTAGCCGCGGGGTTGCGCGCCCCGGCAGGCGCGATCACCCCTCATGCTTGGCCGCCAATGCCTCCAGGGCAACAGCGCGCACTTTGGACAGCGCCACCGGCTTGTCCAGAACGTACTGAACAGAGACGCGCGCCCCCTTCCACAAGCGCTGCAGCAAGCGGCTTGGCGGCGCGGGCACAAAGTACAGCGTCCTCAAGCTGCGCGCCAATCTTGCAAGACCCCCGCCGCAACCCGGCGCATGTCCCAATCGCTGTCCGTCAGCATGGGAATGAGCCGCTCGACGGCGGTGGCTCCTCGACAGGTTGCAGCAATTCTTCATGAACCGGCTGCAGCGGCGCTGCCTGGGCTTGTTGAACGGTTTGCAGATCGCTTCTTTCTTCCGGCGAAAGCACCTTTTGCAGATCCAGCAGAATGATCAACCGCTCGCCGACTTTGGCGATACCGGTGATAAAAGTCGAATCGATTGTCGTCACCAGGGGTGATGGCGGTTCGATGACAGTCTCTGGTACGCGCAGCACCTGGCTTACAGCATCCACCAACATGCCCACCGTGTTGCCCACCGAACCCGCTCGCCCAACTTCGGCGACCACGATGCGAGTGTTCTTGGTAGCTTCTCCAACAGGCAAGCCAAACCGCTTGCGCAAGTCAATCACCGGCAGCACTTTGCCGCGCAGATTGGTTACGCCTTCGACAAAGGCAGGCGCACGCGGCACGAAGGTGATGGGCTGCAGCTTGACGATCTCTTGCACGGCGGCGATGCTCACGCCGTAATGCTCTTTGCCCAGCACAAAAACGACCAATTGGCGTTCCATAGATCCTCCTCCGACGTGCTACGTCATTCGTGATTCGTAACCAGACGCGCTTACAAATCTCTCGCTAGAGCGATTCCCAGGTTGATTTACGGTATCACGTCAGGCTGTCATTCCCGCATGCTTTAGGCGGGAATCCAATTGCCTGTCAAAACAAGGTGTAAATGGTCAACCTGGATGCCCGACAGAAACGTTCGGGCATGACATATCGTAAACTGACCTGGGAACTGCTCTAGACGTAGCGTTTCACGTCTCACGCTTGAGTATGCGCCGCACGGGCACGGCCAGAGTGGGCCGGCTCGTTCGCGCCGCCGCTGCGAGCAGTAAGCGAGCGAGGCGTCCGCGCCGGAGTAACCACATCCGGCAAGGTGAACTGTGCCACCAGTGTTTGCAGCTCTTGCGCCCTTTGGCCCAACGTCTGCGCCGAAGCAGCTATCTCTTCCACCTGAGCATTCGCTTCCTCGACCGCTGCCGCTACTTCTTCGGCCGAGGCGCTGTTCTCTTCCGAAATGCTGGCAATATTCTCGATCGCCTGCGTGACTTCGCTCGAGCTGGCCGCCATCTCTTCTGTAGCAGCCGTGTTTTCCTCTACCACCGTCGAGACCGTGTCCATCGCGCTTACCAGGCTGTTCGCCAACATTCCCATTTGTTGCGCGGCGGCAGCGATCTCATCAACCTGCCGGCTGACCTCCTCGCTGGTCGTCAGGATGCCGGTTAAGGCTGTGCCCGCCTGGTTGGCACGGGCCACCCCCGACGTCACCTCACTGGCTCCTTCATTCATCGCTTGCACGGCTTCGGTCACCGTCGCTTGCACACCTTTGATAAGCTTGGCAATCTCTTTGGTCGCCTCGGCCGACTTTTCTGCCAGCTTGCGCACTTCATCCGCCACCACGGCAAAGCCCTTGCCGTGTTCGCCGGCTCGTGCAGCTTCGATCGCCGCATTAAGCGCGAGCAGGTTTGTTTGTGAGGCGATGTCGTCTATCGTCTCGATAATGTCGCCGATTTGCTCGGAGCGCTGGCCCATCTCTTTGACCTTCTCTGCCGATAGCCCCACCTTGGCCCGAATATTTTCAATGCCCTTGATGGTTTCTTCGATGATCTTGGCTCCGGTGCGGGCGACCTGAGCAGCCTGGGCTGCGTCCTTGGCTCCGCCCTGAGCATTGGTCGTCACTTGCTTAATGGCCGTGGAGAGTTGAGCGGTGATTTCCGCCGACTTGTTCACAGCCACGGCTTGTTCTTGTGCGCCTTTGGCGACACTGTCAATCGCCCGCGACATTTGAGCGACGGACGCAGTGGTTCTGGTCACGCTCTCGGCCTGTTGAGAGGTGCTCTGCGCAACTTGTTGGATGGTGGTGGCAACCTGGGACGTGGCTTGGCCGGCTTGTTCGGTAGCGGAAACCATCTGCTCCGAAGTCGCGCCGACGCCATTGGCATTCTCCGTTACCTGCCGGATCAGATCGCGCAAGTTGTTGACCATCTGGGAGAAAGCATTCCCCAACACATCCTTCTCGGCCTGGGGGGTAATGTCAGCGGTCAGATCGCCCTGGGCCAGGCCATTGGCCATTGAGGCCATCTCTTGTTGGTAGACGATCATCCGGCGGAAAGCTTTGGACAGTGCGCCTATTTCGTCTTGCCCCTCGTATGTGATGCGTTGGTCAAGTTCTCCCTGGGCAATCCCCTGTGCCGCCACCGTCAGCTCACCTACCGGGCGTGATATCGAGCGCGCCATGGCATACGACAAGCCGCCGACGAGTACGATCGCTGCCAGGGAAATGCCCAACGCCACACCCGTCAGGCGGCCTATTTCGGCTTCCACATCGTCCACCCAAATTCCCGTCCCAACGATCCATCCCCAGCCGGGCAGCTGTTTCACGTAAGAGACTTTGGGGCTTGCCGTGGTGCTCCCCGGCTTGGGCCATTGATAGTTCACATAGCCGGCGTACCCGGTGTTGACATTCTTGGTGGCATTGACAAAATCGACAAATATTAACTTCCCATCCGGGTCTTTATAGTCCGACATATCCTGGCCCTCTAGCTGGGGCTGGGCAGGATGCATGATCATCCGCGGCTGTGTATCATTGATCCACACATAGTCCTGGTCGCCATACCGCATGGCCCGGATCGTCTCCATCGCCGCGCGTTTCGCATCTGCTTCGGACATCCGTCCGCTCTGGGTCTCCCCGTAATAGTATTCTAGAATCCCGTTAGCGGCTTCGACCACACTTTTGGTTTGAATCCGCTTGGCTTCATATCCGTAATTTCTGAACTGAGTATAAAGCCAGCCCAAAATGAACATAAAACATATGATCCCTACCGCGCCTGCTAGAAGAATTTTAGGTAAGAGTCTGATTCGGGATAACCATTTTTGTAACATGATCCTTCCTCCTTAACGAAGAAACAACTTACCCTTTGCCAAGGTCAACCCGCCCCTGCTTTTCATCTACGAATGCGCACACCCCAATTAGGCGTGTCTCGCCATACAGATGGGAAGCGCAGGCCGGGCTGTCTGCGACGCTATGGCGCACGATTGAAGGACGATCCGCTCACCTCGCGTTACGTCCTGGATTCCCTTCTCAGCCTGGAAGGGATCTGATTCTGTCTCTCTGTCGTTGTGTTGTTGGGTGGGGCGTTGATGCTTGAGCACGAAACAATCGAACAACACAAGGGGGAACATACACCTAACGGTGGAACTGCCCATACACCAGTTGCTCAAGGGGACCCCTAGCGGGGTTTGGCTGATGAAGGGTTTTTGATACGACATGACACCATCTCCCATCTTACTGCATCAAGAGGGCAAGCCGCACAAGTATTATATTCTATTATCATTCTACTGCAAAACGGGCGCTTTGACTCATTTCGTTTGAGCAGATCAAATACGACGCCCCCCATCGGCTTTTTGTTCACACCTGAAGATCGTAGGCGCGGGATTCCGTTCAGCATTGGCCTTAACGTTCCAGCCCGATCGATACCCCCGCGGCGCTGACGCTCAGATCGAGCGCGCCGCGATCCGTCAGATCGATCACACGAGTATCCGATACAATCGGCGTCCAGGCAAAGATCATCTGCGGCTGTGCCGGCAGCCGATCGATCTTCTGCCCGATCACGTTGATCTGCGCTCGCTCGCTCGGCCCGACCGCGATGATGTTTCCGCCCGATTCGATCAGCGCGCTGGCGCCGTCAAACGCCAGGTTCACGTTCGGCTCCAGGGCGGCGCTCTGCAACTCGATCGGTTCTTTGCCCTTCTGCGTCAGCAAGGCTTGCCAGTCGCGTCCGGCGCGGTTGTCGTTTGACGCTTTGACAGACATGATCTGTTTCACGTCGTAGCGATCGAGCACCGCCGACAGCCCGTTGAGTTGATCGCCGCTGGCTTGCGGCACGATCATCAGATCGATGTCACGATCCCAAAAGGGCAGGAACTTGCCCAACGCGCTCAACAAACTCGACGGACTATTCGATCCGCCGATGAGGATTTGTTTACCGCTCGGCGTCTGCACAAACACCGGATGTCCATCGACATTCAACACGTAAACGTGCAAGCGCTCATCCGTGCGCCACGATAGGGCGACGGCCAACAGCAAGGCGAGCAAACCGCCCACGAAAATTGCGCGTTGCGGGGTGAGAAGTTTTTTAATCATGGCCGGGCGCTGCTCCTTGGGCTGCCGAAGGTACAAAGTCAAGCCGATCAACACCGCGTAATACACCGCCACCCACCACGGCGACACGTAGTCCAACGGAATGGAGGCGTAGGGCACGCGCGCAAACAGGGCGATGACGCCCAGTGTCCACGCCAGCCACGGCCACACCGTCCACGCCGCGATCTGCCCCAGCGGGATGGATAGCAATCCGACACTCAACGCCAGCAAGCCGAACGCCATCACGCCCGTCTGTGCGGGCAGCACCAACGGATTGACGATCAGCGCGACGGTGGAGAACTGCCGGAAGTAGTAGATCAACAATGGGAGGGTCGCCACTTGCGCCGCCAGCGTCACCAACAGCGCATCGTTGAGAATGTCCACGAACCGCCGCGCCCAATCGCGGTTGAATAAACGCGCTAGAAAAGCGTGTGTCGAGTTGGCAAAGGGCCGCGCGAAAACCATCAGGCCCAGCGTTGCCATGAAGCTCAACTGGAAGCCTACGTCAAACAACGTGTTGGGATCGAGGAACGTCATGAACAGTCCCGACGCGAACAGCGCATTGGGTGCCGCATAAGGCCGGCCAAGATGATCAGCCCACAGCAGCAGAATGCCCATGATCGTCGCACGCACCACCGAAGCCGATCCGCCGACCATCACGGCATAGACGATGAGGCCAATCACGATGATGTAAAAAGCGCGGCGTCGCCCGACCAACCCCACCGTGATGGTGGAGACCATTCCGATGATGATCACGATATTGTAACCGCTGATGGCGATAATGTGAGAAGTGCCCGTGACGCGGAAATTTTCTTGCACGTCTGCCGGCAAACCCGCATCGATGCCCAACAGAATGCCGCTCAATAGTGAGGCATCCGGTTCCGGTAAGATTTGTTGAATGACGACGTAAGCCCGCTCGCGGAACGTGAAGATGGCGGCGAGGATGGAACTGTTTTGATCGTGGGCCAACACTTTCACTTGCGGGCGATCGATCATCGAATACACACCTTGCCGCGCCAAGAAATCGGCGTAGTTGAACGTAGCGAATTCCGGCGGCGTGGTGAGTTGGCCGGTCACGCGGATGCGATCGCCGTAACGAAATGCGGCGGGACGCGACGGACGAACGAGGACGACGCCTTCGATCGGGCGCGAAGATCGATCGGGCGTCGTGAGCCGATCGGCGTTGACGCGCAGATTGATGTAGGTGTCGCGCACATCGGGATCACCATCGATCACACCTTCGATCGTGACGACGCCGATCCCGTTGTAAGTGGAAAGCGAGTTCTGATCGAAGTGTGGAACGGAGAGCGTGAAGCGAATGCCACCCAAGATCGCGGCGAAGATACTGATCCAGATCAATCGTGCGCGACGATCATGCCGCCAGAGGAAGAGACCAACGATGGGAACAAGCATCGCCGGGAGCAGAAGTTCAAGCGGCAGGTGAAGCGCCGAGGCGAGCGCGATCCCGATGAAGCAGCCAGTGCCCCAATAGATGAGTGGCATAGTCGTGCCGATCCCTGCTCAATTATACTCGCACGCGAGAAACTTCAAGATTCCCTTGTTCTGAATCAATTCATGGTCTTTGTTTGTTCACCGCCGCGCAATGTTTCCATTGGCGCGGTTGAGGTGATTTGTGCTAAACTCAAGTCTGTCATCTTTGCCGGAGATTGGCTGCCCTTATGCGTTCCATCTTTGATCTGTGTACTCCCCGCGACGAAGTGCTGCACGGCGAGCTGCGCGAAGATATCTTCGCGGCCCGCCTCAAGGATGTGATCGACGACCATGCCGATCCCATCTACGGCGATCCCACTGTCTTCTTCGACAACACCTATCCCACCACTGGCCTGCGCACGCTGCTCGGCGATGCGTTGGGTCGCCTGACAGGCAAGGCCGCCGGGAAGAATGCCATCATCCGGCTGGAGACGGCTTTCGGCGGCGGCAAAACGCACAACTTGATCGCGCTGTATCACGCCGTGAGCGGACACGCATCTGCGAAGGTCGTGAACAATCTGTTGGGCGAGAAAGTCGCACTACCGAAATCGGGCGAGATCACGATCGCAGGTGTGGTCGGATCTGATCTCGATCCGTCGTTGGGATTGGATCATCCCGCCGATAAGCTGACGACTTACACGTTGTGGGGTGAGTTGGCCTATCAGTTGGGCGGGCGAGCCGGTTATGCGCTGGCAATCGAATCACACGGCGTATAACCTGGCGCTGCATCAACGCCTGGTCGAGCCGCCGTCCGCACAGCAAACGCTGTATCGCGAGACACCACCCGATATGCCGCGTGTCGTCGAGGTGGGCGGCAGTGTCTTGCGCGCCGTGTCCGATCAAGTCCTGGATGCCTTGAAGCGATCGGGCTACCGGGCGACCGATCTCAGCGCCAATCGCCGTGAGCCGTTTGCCTTGTCGGAAGAGGCGGGCGTACGGCTGGGCTTGTTGTTCTTGGCGATCAAGCCGATTACGAAGATGACGCGCGTCGAGGCGATTTCGCACGGCCTGCGCGCTATGACCAGCGAAGAGGCGTACTACTGGTACAGCAAATGCACCACGGGGCCGACAGCCGATCGGGCGCAGAAGGCGCTGCGAGTGTTGCTGGCAGACGAATAGAACGGCTCATTCCAGCCAAACTTCATGTCAAATGACTTCTTTCTTCCTTTGGGTGGTGGCGACGAGATAGGCGCTAGCTGTTATGCGTTATCGATTGGACCGACGCGGGTCTTGATCGACGCCGGTATGCGGTTCCATTCCGATAGGACGTTTCCCGATTTTGCGCCACTATATCAACTGGCAGGGGGCCTCAATGAACTGACCGCACTACTGTTGACCCACGCCCATCTCGATCACTGCGGCGCGTTGACGCGTGTGCATTATGAAGCCCGCCACCTGCCCAAGTTTGCGACCGCGCCTACCCTGGATCTGGCGCGTACAATGCTGAACGATGCCCTGCGGGTTGCTCAACAGCACCGCGGTGAAGACTGGCAAATTGTCGACGAGACGAAAATGCTACTGGACGAGGTACTGGATTCGTTTGGCGTGCTCAAGTTCGGTGAACGCGTCCCTTTAGGCGGCGCTGGAGCGTTTGTCACGCCGCTACGCGCTGGACACATCCTGGGCGCCGCCGGCTACTTGATTGAGGTGGGCGGACGGCGTATCTTACACACGGGTGATTTCAGCCTGCATCATCAACATACGATTGTCGGCGCCGAGTTTCTTGACCAGGTCGACGAGATTGACACGTTGATTACCGAATCAACTTATGCTTATCAGCCGGAGTATCATGCCGAAACGGTTGAAGAGCAGCAGTTTGAGCTGCTTGAAACACTGGAAGGGTCCTTAGCCCGTGGCGGTCGCGTGTTAATTCCGGCATTTGCTTTGGGCCGTGCGCAGGAGATCGCTTGTCTCATCGGCGATTGGTTTGAGCAGGGCCTGATCAAGCCATTTCCCGTGCGGCTCGATGGCCTAGTGAAAGTCGTGTGCGATGATTATGATCTGCATCGCGCGGACTTGCAGGGCCGCATTCGCGCTCGCCCCGGTCACGCGATCTACAACCGCTGGATTCAGCCTATGCCGGATGACTTTTACCCGTCGGCTAGGACGGTGCCGTATTTGGAGCCGATGTGTATCATTTCCAGTTCCGGCATGTTGATGGATCAGACGCGTTCGGCGGTATACGCCGAAGGGCTGCTGCCCAACCCTGAAGACACGATTATCTTTTCAGGCTATCTGGACGATGAAAGCCCGGGGTATCGGCTGACTGCGCTGGCGAAACCGCGCGGTGAATTTCAACTCAACGGCCGCATGGTTGATGTTCGAGCGCAAGTACGGCGGTATCATTTGTCCGCGCACGCTCCCGCCATACATCTCCAGCAACTGATTCGAACTTTGCACCCCAAGAACGTCATCCTGATACATGGAGACTACTCCTATTCTGGCAATGCGGAGTTTATGCGCTTTCGCCTGGAGCAAGAGCGGGCTGGGGTGCATTTCCATCAGTCGGCTAATGGCGTACCCATCTATTTGTGAACCTGTGCTGAGGAGAACCTTGATGCAGCCCAATTTGCTTCAACTCATTGCAGCTGAAGTCCAAGCCATGGACGAATTTGCTAAATCTAATCCGTTACGTTATCCCGATGATCCACGTCAGATCGACGAAGTTCTGTTAATTACACTTAGTAACCCAACTTGGAGCGGCACTCAGATCATTGAGCACTATGAGCGCAAGCGCGGCAGGCCGCTGAAACTGCGCGTGCAGCCCATTTTATACAAGCATCGCCTGGGGCGTGCTGACGGGCGTGAAGAGTGTCTGCGAGAAGTCGAACTGTATTATCCAGCCTTACAAGTGTTACTTGAGTCACCTAATCAAGCCGAGGCAGACACAGCTTACCGGACACTGCAACCTTGGTTAAGCGATCATCGCCGGATGAACGGGCCAGTCGTGGGTCGTCTCATGGTGAACTCGCTCGCCAACGATTGGGGCTCAAGCCAGGATGCTCAATTGCAGAAATTGGGCAAGCAAATCGGGGCAGTCATGCGGTTGATTTTGTTGGTGCCATCGTTGAAATTGCTGCGGCGGATCGTGTACCGGGCTGCCGAGGCGCGCGGTTTCCGCGAACGCGCCTCACTGGCCGATCAACTTGAAGAAATGATTACGACAGTGGAAGATGTGGCTAGCGGGGAAACACCGACTGAGCGAGTCGATACTGAATCACTGGAGGCTGAAAATGCAGATTTGAAAGCGGCGTTGTTCGGGCTAAAGCGAGAGTTAACTGATCTTCAACACCATATCAAAGAAAACCAAGAACTTGCCAAGACCGACGCAGTCGTGACATTGCTGGTCGAAATGAATTCGGCCGCCAACAACCACTTGCTGGATAACTTGGTGCATAGCAGCCGTGCCGTTAATCAACTGTTGCGTCAAGGCTGGCAACCAGAACCGGTCGAAATGGAAGGAGTGGTCTATTCGCTTAAGATGCTGGTGGATTACTTGGAGCGCATCGGCTTGAATCAGATGCGCACGGTGGGCAATCGTGAAAAGATTGCTATGGACGATCTCGCTTACCTCAGTTACGTGGGCAGCGAGTTTGCTTCACCCGACGATATGAAGTGGGTGGAGTTTCGTACGTCGGGTTGGAAATATCGAGACCGGATTATCGCTCGCCCGCAAGCAGTCGAAGTGGCGGCTGAGCAACCAACGAAGTGAGCGCTTTATCTGACGTAAGTGGGCCTACCGTGGCCCGCTGCTGACACACTATTAGGAGGTTGTCCTGATGGCCGAAGAGCATTTTTACCTCGGTATTGATTTAGGCACGACCAATTCATCGATACACTGGGGCGCGCTTAATCCTGCCAATAAGTTGATTGAGCCGAAGGAACTGGCCTTCGATCAGATGGTGGGTGACGGTTCGATTCAACGCCGCATCCTGTTGCCATCATACCTGTATTTCAAGCAGGGCGAGGAATTGCCGGCGGTGGGCGAGTATGCGCGCACCCTGGGGCTGCAAGCGCAGCCCTCGCGTGTGGCGCGCTCGGTCAAGAATCACATGGGCCAGGCCGACTGGCGCTTTACGGTGGATGGCCGTTCCTATACAGCCGCCCAGCTATCGGGCTACATTCTCAAAGCACTGTATGCCGGTATTCAGGCGACCTGGGGCAGGCCCTCGACTGACGTGGTGATTACAGTCCCCGCTTCGTTCGATAGCGATATGCGCGAGGACACGCTGGAAGCAGCCCGGTTAGCCGGGTTCAAAGTGGCCGAGAAGGACGGGCAGGGCCGCAACTTGCTGCTCGATGAGCCGCGCGCGGCCTTGTACGATCTGCTGAATCAGCAGTTGGCCGGACGCATCCCGTCAGCCGTCATTGATTTCTCGTCGCCGAAGACCGTGCTGGTCTTTGATCTGGGCGGCGGCACGCTGGACGTCTCGCTGCATCGCGTGGCGCAGCCGTCCGATAGCGCCGACATCAGCGTCGACGATCTAGCCATCAGCCGTTACACCCAGCTGGGCGGCGATGTGTTCGATCGACTGTTAGCCGATGAACTGCAACGCCGCTTTGAGGAGCGGCACAAGTTGAAGTTGGACGAACTGTCGCCAGTCGATCAACGCCTGGTGCGATTCAAATTGGAAACGCAGGCCGAACACGCCAAGATGCGCCTGACCACCGATATCCAACTCAAAATTAGTCAGGGTCTGGAGCAGGTCCCCGATACATTTGCCATCGACATTCAGTCGCCCTTTATTTTTGATAATAAAGGGTTGTTTACCCAGTTGACGAAGAAGGATTTTGAACGCGTGATCGGCCCGCTGCTGGGGCCGGCCTTTACGATCGAGGATGTGGGCCGCTTCGATACGATCGATTATTCCAAAGCCGACAACATCATTTACCCGATTCTGGACGTGCTGCACAAAGCGCAGAAGCGCGAAGGCCAGCTGCCGGTGGTGGACGCGGTGGTGCTGAACGGCGGGATGACGCGCGTGCAGTCCGTCCGCGATCGGCTGCAGACTTTCTTTGGCTTTCGACCGCTCACGGTGCTGGACCCCGAATTGTCGGTGTCGCGCGGCGCCGTGATCTATCACTACCAGCTGCATCGCGGGTTGCGACCACGTCAAATTCTGGCTGAATCGATCGGGTTGGAGGTGCACGGTTCGCGCGTGCATCATTTGATTCCGGCCGGCACAGTGCTGCCGACCAGACAGGTCTTTAAGGACCTGTTTGAAGTGCCGTATGAGAACGCTACGGTGATTCGGCTGCCGCTCTATCGCGGTGAGAGCAAGAAGCCGGAGCCACCCAATAAGAAGATTACTGAACGCCGCTTTGTGTTGAAGTCCGCCCAGCCGGCCGGCGCACCACTGACCGTGGAGGTCAGTATTGATGAAAATAAACTGATTCGATTTGTGGCGAGCCTGGAAAATGCGCCGGACGAGAAGGTGGAAGTGCTGATCGGGGCCGACGGCCATGAGACGCAGCCGCCTATATCGGTTGCCACACCACCGCCACCCCGGAAGCCGACCGGCGCGGAGCTGAATTTGCATGTGCTGCGCCAACAGATTCGAACTGCCGCCGCGTCGTGGAATGTGACGGCTTTCAAACAGCTGGAACCTGGCATCCTGAACGCCAGCAATTTCTCGCCGATTATCACTTTGCTGCTGGACGAGGTGGAAACGCTGCCCCGGGTGGGTAAAGAACGCGTCATGTTCTTGTTTGGTGAACTGGCCTTACTGCATCCCGCCGATCCCCAGCTGCCCCAGGTTATCCAGGCCTGTCTGCGCCAACTGTCGGCTAAGCGGATGGTGAATAAGAGCTTTATGACCAGCGTGAGCCGCAATGCAATCGTCGCATTGGGCAAGGTCGGTTCAGCGACGGTGGAAACGAACCTGATCAATCTGCTGGCGCGGGCGGATATTGCCCCGATCCGTTCGGATATTCTAATGGCGCTGGGCAAATGCGGTCGCTCGAAGAATGCACTGAAGCACGTGGAGAAATACCTCGACGCCGAGAAAGTGGGCGACCGCCTGTCGGCCGCCTGGGCAATCGGGCGGTTGGGTGGTCGCGAGAAAGAACCGGTTATTCCCATTGCGGAATTGCTTGAATTAATTACGGTGCTGGGCACCAAGACTGACGCCAGTCACGAGCTGCACGCGTCGGTGCGGAAATATGCGGTGTACGCGCTGGGTGAACTGGGTGACCGTCGCCCGGAGCTGCGTCACCACGATGTAGTGGACGACAAATTTGCCGCGTACATTACCGGTGTGCTGCAGCGTGCGTTGCGTCTAGCGCCGCCAGTTAGTGGTGAAAGTGAAGAAGAACGCCAGCTGCGCCGCTTTGCTACTCTGGCGTTGCGCATGGTGCAGGGTGAGTCGCTGTCACCGGAAGAAGCGGGCACGCTCATGGCTGTGCGCGCCATGCTGGCAATGAGCAGCGAATAATCCAGTGTTGGAGATTCCCTATGACTCTGCCCCCCATCAATCCCGGCGGATGGATTCCCGACTCCATCAAACGCCAGATCACCGATGGCGTCTTTGAGTTTCTGCGGAAGCTGGCAGACAAAGTGATCAACGACGAGGCCGGCGCCAAAATCGCGCGGCTGAAATCCGACGGCGACTTTCAACAGGCCCTCGACCAGGGTCTGGCGCGTGCCACGGCGCGCTTTGCCACGGAGTACGCCGAGCAAGATGAGGATTTAGCGGCGGCGATTGCGGCAGATACGGATTTCTGGCAGGCGAAGAGTGTCCGCCAGGCGGTGTTGACGCTGCTTCAACATCCCGGCCATTACGAGGACGAAGCGTGGGACGTGGTGGCCCAGAAGTTCGACGACGTGCTGCCGGGCCGCCGTAATCGCGAGCGGGTCGATCGGGCGGTGCAGTTCTATCTGCGCTGCGTGGTCGAAGAGGTGTGGCATCTGCCGCCGCTGAAGCCGATCTATGAACTGTAACTGCAGCGCATTTCGATCGACAAGGCCGAGGCATGCTGCGCGAAGTGCAGGGCATGCGCGCCGATTTGCAGCAGACGATGTTAGCCCTCGCGCGCGGCCTTGACGAGCAACGTCAGTTGGCGGGCGGATCGCTAGTCGCCCTGCCTGCGCCACCGCAGGTGATGCACAACCTGCCTCAGCCAGACTATGTACGCTTTGTGGGACGCGAGACCGAGTTGGCGCAGCTGCACGACTTGTTATCACCGGACAATCGGACGTGGGTCATCGTCATCGACGGGATCGGCGGCATCGGCAAATCGTCCATGTCGCTGGAAGTGGCGCACGATTATCTCAATCGCTTCGACGAGTTGCCCGAGCGGCAGCGCTTCAAGGCCATCATCTGGACCTCGGCCAAAGCGCTGACCCTCACCGCCGATGGGCCGGCCCCGCGTCAGCAGATCACCCGCACGTTGAGCGACATCTATACGGCCATCGCCGTGACACTGGAACGTGAAGACATCACCCGCGCCCGCCCGGAAGAGCAAGATGTTTTGGTACGCCAGGCGTTGACCCGACAACGCACGCTGTTGATCATCGACAACATGGAGACGATCGACGACGAACAAGTGAATGCCTTTCTGCGCGAACTACCGACGCCGACTAAATGCATCGTCACGACGCGGCATCGCATCGACGTGGCCTATCCGGTGCGCTTGCAGGCACTGCCGCGCAAAGACGCGCTGAATCTGATCGCGCAGGAGTGCGAGAAGAAAGGCGTGGCCTTTAGGGCCGACGAAGCCGATCGGTTGTATCGCCACACCGGCGGCGTACCGCTGGCGCTGGTGTGGAGCATCGCGCAGATGGGCTTCGGCACCGGCATCGAGACCGTCCTCCACCGCATCGGCGACGCCGAGGGTGACATCGCGCGCTATTGTTTTCAGAATGCGCTGGAACTCATTCGCGGGAAACCCGCCCACCTGCTGTTGATGGCGCTCGCCATCTTTACGCGCGATGCCAGCCGCGTCATGCTGGGCCGCATCGCCGACCTGTCCAACGCCGACCGCGATGAAGGGTTGGGACAGTTGGAGCGGTTGTCACTGGTCAACAAACACGCCGATCGGTTTTCGTTCTTGCCGCTGACGCGCACGTTTGCCTTGAGCGAATTGACGCGCGATCAGGCGGTGGAGGCTCAGTTGCGCCGTCGCTGGATAGACCATTTGAAAGGTATCACGCGAGGTGTGAACAGCGAGTATTATCGGCGTTATCCCAGTGATACGTTCTTCGATGAGGGTGAAAGCATTCTTGATGCAGCCAATTGGTGCTTTACGCATGGCAGTGCAGAAGATGTATTTGCGTTAGCTGCGACAGCGTATGATTATCTGGAACTAGCGGGCCACTGGGATAAGATGCTTGATGTATGTCAGCGCGCGCTGAATTTGGCTGAGTCGGTACAAAACCAGATCATGATTGCGAGATTCGCTAATCTTATCGCCTGGATATGGCGAGAACGCGGCGATTACGATGAAGCGGAACAACTCCACCGGCTGGCGCTGGAGCAGTATCAAGCTACCCATAACATCGAAGGCGAAAGTGTAACCGTTCGAGATTTAAGCGCCATTTATGGATCATTGGGAATTGCCGTGGTGACCAGCACATCTGGCGGTCGCTTCAAGCCAACAGTCGATAACCTTCCAGGTCAAGAAAAATGCGTTGGAACAGATGCCCCAGATTGAACAGGCCATAGCACCGCCGCTTGAGCACCTTGATCTTGTTGTTCAAGCCTTCCACAAAACCGCTGGAGTCGCGGTGCACCAAGTAATTGGTGATCTCGGTCCACCAGTGGTCCAGCGTGTTGAGAAAGGCATCAAAGCACGTCAGGCCGCTATGGCGGACCCGCTCTTGCCAGGCCCGTAGTTCCGTTTGCGCTTGCGCCTGTGACGGCGCCTGCTCAAAGATAGCCGTGAGTTCTTCCCGCAGGAGGTAGGCCGCCGCGAGTTCCACCGAATACTCGAACAGGCGGGCCAAGACGGTTTGCTCCTCCGGCGACAAGTCGGCCTGATTTTTGCGAAAGGCCCACAGACTGCCTTTTAATTGTTGATAGTCGGCTTGGGGCAATTCCTGTTTCAGTCGTTTCAGTTCTTGTTTGCGCACCGTGTCAGCCGCGGCGCGGTACTGTTCGGCCACATGAAACCGATCAACCACAATGCGCACGTGGGGCAAGGCTTCGCGCGCCACCTGGATGTAGCCAGCGTACATATCCGTGCACAGGGTCTCAATCGTCTCGCGCAAGGGCGTTGGAATGCTCAGCAAGAACCGCTTGACCGTGACTTTTTCGCGGTCCGGCAGCACCCCCAAAAGCACCACCTGGCCGTCTTGCAATCGGGCCGTCACGATCACGACGAAATCCCGATGCCCCTTTTTCAAGGCAATCTCGTCCAAGCCCAGCCGGCCCAATGCGGTGTAGCGCGTCCAGTCGACCTGCTGGGCAATGCGGCGCTCGATGACGCCCAGAACGATATCGTAGGGCAAGCGCTCCTTGAGGCTCACCTCCTCAATCGTGGCGTTGACCAACTGCAACAGCAAATGCGTGTCATAGGCGTTCGTCTGTGGGCTGTTCGGCGTGTGCCACATCAGCGGTTGGGTCGTCGTGGGATGGCCATCACAGCTGTCGCAGCGATACCGCTTCGGGCGATACCGCCGGTACACCGGCCGGCCCAAGATCGGCAGATGTGGTACGGTCACCCAGTCATCAGACCCATACGACTTGCGAATCATTTGACCACAGCGATGACAAACGGCACTCGGCAAGGTGCTTTCCACCGTGATGATGAACTCGCCTTGGGCGGTGAGTGGGGTCTGCAAGACTCGGACATCGGGAATGTCAAGCGGGATCGTAATCTGGGCGGTAGACATGGGCTTCACCTCGCAACGGATCGAAGAATGTCACAACATTTTACCGCGTTCACGGTACCCCCAGATATGGCTCTACCACGGCAATTCCCAATGAACCATTTTCGTTACTACTCAGCCTTAGCAAAACTCTAAGAGCTTGTTTAGCAAATCTGCG
>PMCF01000350.1 GCA_003154115.1 Anaerolineae bacterium | reverse complement strand
GGGTGCAGTTGCCCTTTTCTACCTTCGCACATAAGAATCAATTATTGTCTACTAGACATGCTCCAAGTGGGGCTTTAGTGGGTGAAAAGCCCCAGAAAGTGAGTGGAAAATCAGTCAAAGTGGGGCACGCTCTGCGATGGTAGAAAAGAGCGGTTGCAACCAATGCATTCCACTTGACGGCTCAATCAGAATCGAGTATAGCCCCGATCCAACTCCCGTCAAGCCGCCGCAGCGAGAGGAGTATAACGCAAAAGTGTTGGTGACTTTTACGCCAACGCTCCCGCACGCTGCGCGTGACAATCCAGCGATTCGGAACGGTGGATTGTCATCCACCTTGAGCACGCCCGTCAAACGGATCGATCGTCGTTTCATGCCTGTTGGAAGATGAAAGCCTGCGAGGTCTTGGCACGTCAGTCCCCGTGCAAGCCAGCGTGGAAGAAGGAGATAAAACGATAGAGTCTACTGCGAGGTTAACACACCTACCAGCGCCCGCAGCCCCAGCAGATAACTGCGCCAGCCGAAGCCGCCGATGATCCCCACACACACCGCCGCCGTGATAGATTTGTGGCGGAAATCTTCACGCGCGTGGATGTTGGAGAGATGCACTTCCACCACGGGCAGGCCAATCGCAGCGATGGCATCGCGCAGCACCACGGAGGTATGGGTGAACCCGCCGGGATTGATCACCACGCCCTTGGCCCAACCGCGCGCTTCGTGCAGCGCATCGATCAACACGCCCTCGTGATTCGATTGCAGGCAGCGCACTTCTTCCACACCCAACGCCCGGCCCTCTTCCCGCAAGGCCGCATCGATGTCGGCCAACGTCGTCTGGCCGTAAATCTCCGGCTCGCGCGTGCCGAGCAAATTCAAATTAGGGCCGTGCAGCACAAGAATCTTCATGCTAATCTCCAAACGACTTTTTACTCGTTACTCATTACTTGTTACTCATCACGCACCACTTCAATCGCCTCGCGCACCAACTCGTCTTTCACATCAATCCCCACCGCCACCTCACCAATGTCACGCGGCAGCGCAAACTTCAGGCGACCCAATTGCTTCTTCTTGTCCGAACGCATCAACTGCACGATCGTGTCCGTCTCTAGGTTGGCATAGCGCGTGGGCAAACCGACTTTCTCGATCACGGCTTCGATGCGACCACTCAGATCACTGTGCGCCAGGCCCATCCGTTCCGCGATCTTCGCCTCGGCAATCATTCCGATGCCAATCGCCTCGCCATGTCGCAGCAAAAACTGCGAAGCCGCTTCGATGCCGTGGCCGATCGTGTGGCCGAGGTTGAGCGCTGCGCGTCGCCCTTTCTCAAACGGATCCTCGCGCACCACGTCAACCTTGACTTGAATCGATCGGCGGATGATGTCTTGCACATCGGTCGAACCGCCTTCGATCATCTCAAACAAATCCACATCGCCGATGACGCCCGCTTTGATTACCTCGGCCAGCCCCGATTGGAACTCACGCTCGGGCAGGGTGCGCAGCACCGTCAAATCGCTGACAGTCACCAACGGCGGATGAAACGCGCCGACCAGATTTTTGCCGCTCGGCAGATCGACGCCGGTCTTGCCACCGATACTCGCATCGACCATGGCGAGCAGCGTCGTCGCACAGTTCACCCACGGTACACCGCGCAGATACGTCGCCGCCACAAAACCGGACAGATCGCCGATGACGCCGCCGCCCAACGCAACGATCATGCCGCTGCGTTCCAGGCCGCCCTGTACTAACTGCTCATACACCATGCCGGCCATGTCCAGCGTTTTGCTTTCTTCGCCGGCCGGCACGCGCAGTGGCACGACTTCAAAGCCGGATAGCAGCAAAGATTGATAGACGCGATCGCCGTGATGCTCGATCACATTCGAGTCGCCGATCAGGGCCGCCGTGCCGCGCAGGCCGCGTGCGCGCAACACCGGCCCGATCGATTCCAGCAGCCCGGCGCCCAGCAAAACCGAATTGTTGCGCTCGCCCATCGGCAGATAAAACGCATCCGGTTCGGCGCTGCCGCTGATCGATCCGTACAACGCCATGATATGCAACATCACTTCGGCCACGTCCATTTTCGTCGTATCGATCTGCCACGCGAACGAGCGATACACCGCTTCACGTTTTTTCAGGAGATCGCGCAACTTCGCGGCGCGATCATCACCGGCCAACAAAGGCCGATCGCTCTTGTCGCTCAAGCGCGCCAGAATGGCGTCCGGCTCGGCCCACAGGCACATCACGCGCCCGCCGCGCTGCATAGCCTCACGGTTCTGCTGTGGCCCCAAGGTCCAGCCGCCTGTCGCAATGATCAAGCCCTGCGGCTCAGACAATGCTTCGCACGCTTCGGCTTCCCAGGCACGAAAACGATCTTCGCCATCCTCCGCAAAGATCGCCGCCACGGATTTTCCAGCACGTGCTTCAATCCACTGATCCGTATCGACGAACGTCCGCCCCAGGCGCTGCGCGATCAACTGACCCACGGTTGTTTTGCCGGTGCCCATGAAGCCGGTTAAGATAAGATTAGGTTCCATAGATAAGTTGTCTCTTCGTTTGTTATACGTGCCCAATCGCAAGTGATGAGTGAAGAGTGACGAGTGATATGACCGTTCTTCACTCGTCACTCTTCAGAATTTCCACTTCACATTATCCATCGACAAATCTTCCAGCCGTGCCTGCCGCAGCTGCGCAAAGCGCGGCTTCATTTCGGCGAGGCTATCACCGCCCAGTTTTTCGATCAGCGCGTCGGCCAGCACGAAAGCCGTCATCGCTTCGAGGATGACGCCCGCACGCGGCACAGGACAGAAATCCGATCGTTCATAGTTGGTGTGCGTTTCTTCGCCCGTGGCCAGATCGACGGAGCGCAGCGGATTCAACGTCGTGGCGATGGGCTTCATCGCCCCGTGCAGCACGATCGGTTCGCCAGTCGTGATGCCGCCCTCAAACCCGCCCGATCGATTGGTGGCGCGAACAAGGCGATCGCCCTCGCGCAGAATCTCGTCGTGTACCTGCGTGCCGCGTTGGCGCGCGTTCTCAAAGGCCGCTCCGATCTCGACGCCTTTCATGGCAGGCACGCTGGACAACGCGCCCATTAACCGCGCGGACAAACGCCGATCCCACTGCACGTGCGATCCCAATCCCGGCGGCACATTTAACGCTACCACTTCGGTGATGCCGCCCAACGTGTCCTTTGCTTCCATCGTCGCGCGAATTTCGGCGTGCATCTGCTCAGCCGCAATCGGATCGGGACAGCGCACCTCGGATTGATCGGCCTGCGCAAAGCGATCGAGATAATTGATCTCACTATCGATCTTCGCTTCGACCGATCCAATCGAAACAACATACGACCCGATCACAATGCCGAACTCATGCAGATATTTGCGGCATATCGCGCCCACGGCCACGCGCGCCGCCGTCTCACGCGCCGAGGCTCGTTCCAAGGCGAGACGCAATTCACGATACCCATATTTGATCGCACCCGTAAGATCGGCGTGACCCGGGCGCGGAACCGTCATCGGCGCGATGTCACGATCTTTCCACTTCTCGTGATCAAGGTTGTCAATCGTTAAAGCAATCGGCGCGCCGGTGGTGTGTCCGCCCATGACGCCGCCCGTGATCTGCGCGTGATCGCGCTCGATCTTCATGCGCGGGCTGGCGCCGTAACCCACCTGCCGCTTCGCTAGATCACGATCGATGTCAGCGGACGACACGGCAACGCCAGCCACCATGCCATCGAGAATAGCCGTCAATTGCGGGCCATGTGATTCACCGGCCGTCAGAAATCGTAACATAGTAACATCCAGTTCCCAGCGCGTGTAATGTTATAATTACTTCAGCACTGGCAGGAGATTACGGGCATGAACACATCGAGAAGCAAATCCAAACTCGTGCACGAAACCGTCAAAGGCGAAGTCTACGCGTATTATCCACTGGGCAGGTATATCGTCGCCGCACCCGGCATCTGCGGTGGTCGCCCAACGTTCAAGTATACTCGGCTTGAAGTCAGCGTCATTCTCGCGCGACTAGCCGCCGGTGATACTGTCACGGAAGTGGTGCGTGATTACGCGCTTAGCAAACTTACGCCGCAGGCTGTTGCCGAAGCCATTCGGCTGGCCGATCGCGCGTTAATTCAGTCCACACAAATTTTACAGACGGCAGTCTGAGCGATGCTAGTCGTCGATGAGAATCTCTGCGATCGGCGCATTCTGCAGGCGATTTCACGTTGGTATCCCGGGCAAGTGTTGCCGGTCATGGCGCTGCGCCCAGGTTCGCTGATCAAAGACGAAGCCATTCCCGTTCTATTACGCGGCGTTTCGCATCCAACTTTCGTCACCATCAACGTCACCGACTTCTGGAAGAAAAGCCCGGCCCACCGCACTTACGCTATCATCAACATCGCATTGCCCAAAGAGCGCGCCCACGAGGTTCCCGATATTCTTCAACAAGTGCTGCGTCAACCCGCCTTCAAGACAAAGGCAGCACGCATGGGAAAAGTCATTCACGTTTCGGCCAACCGGATTCAATTCTACGAAGCCGACCGGCGCATCCAATCAGTCGCGTGGCAAGTCTAAAGCTGCGCGCATCACCTCAACCGGCGGCTCGATCCCCGTCCACTTCGCAAACGCCGCTGCACCCTGATACACTAACATATTCCAGCCATTGACGGCGCGCAAGCCTGCCTGCTCGGCTTGCTGCATCAACTTGGTGCGTGGGGGATTATTGAGCAGATCAAAAATTAGAGCATCCGTCGGGAACGGAACATCAGCGGGCCACAGTGAAGCATCGATGTTGGGCGACAGGCCAACCGGCGTTGTGTTGACGATCAACTTCGTCGCCGGATCGATCTCGGCTAGCGCTCCCAGCGGACGACATATCATCCCGTGGGAGTCCGCGTGAAGAGCACGCGCCTTTTCAACATCGCGCGCATACACCGTGAGGTGCGCGCCTAACTCGTGCAGCACATAGACCACCGCCCGCGCCGATCCGCCTGCGCCCAACACCGCGCACGGTTGATCTTTCACATCGACGCCAGTCTCCAGTAACGCGCGTTTGAAGCCGATCGTATCGGTATTGAAACCGATCAAACGATCACCCTGCCGCACGATCGTATTCACCGCGCCCACGGCCCGCGCCGCCGGATCGATCTTATCGAGAAAGGGGATCACCGTTTGTTTGTGCGGAATCGTCACGTTCGCGCCTTGCAACTCACCCGATCGAATCCGCGCGACAACGGCTTCAATTTGATCCGGCGGTGTGGGCAAGAGAATGTAGCGCCAAGCTAACCCCAGCGCCGCAAAGGCCGCATTGTGCATTGCCGGCGAGCGACTGTGCTCCACCGGCCAACCAATGAGACCTACGGTAATTGTTGAAGGTTGAGTGTTGATTTCTGATTGAAGCATTCGTGTTATTCGTGCGATTCGTGTACTGTTCCGCCAAGGCGGCCCATCAAATCGACAAAGTTCGGGAATGACTCCCGATAAGCTTCGGCGCGCGTGACGGTCGTCTCACCTTCTGCGATCAAACCCGCCACCGCCAGCGACATGGCCAGGCGGTGATCGCCGTGTGAGTCTACTACCGCACCATGCAGCCGCGTCGGTCCGGCAATGACGAAACCATCCGGCCGTTCTTCGATCGGCACACCAAGTTTGCGTAGTTCACTCGCCAGCGATCCGATGCGATCCGATTCTTTCACGCGCAGTTCCTCGGCCTCACGCACGACGGTCTCCCCCTGCGCTTGCGAGGCCAACACCGCAAAGATCGGGAACTCGTCAATCATGCGGACGACCAGATCACCATCTACCGTGATGCCGCGCAATTCGCTGGATTTCACGGTAATGTCCGCGCTGGGTTCGCCGTTCACTTCGTGCACATTCGCCACACACACATCGCCGCCCATCGCCCCCAGCGCATCGAGAAGGCCCGTGCGCGTCTCGTTCACTCCCACGTTCTGCACGGTTACTTCAGAATTCGGTACGAGCGCGGCCGCAGCAAAAATAAACGCGGCTGAAGAAATGTCGCCGGGAATAGTGGTTTCAAAAGTGGACAGTGGCATTCCGGAAGGAGTGAGAGTCACTGTGTTATTCTCGGTCGCAACGGATACACCCAACGACCGCAGCATCCGTTCGGAGTGATCGCGCGAGGGGCCGGGTTCGTGAATCGTCGTTGGAGTATCGGCTTGCAGGGCTGCGAGCAGAATGGCGGCCTTCACCTGCGCGCTGGCAACGGGCAGCGTGTACTCGATACCGCGCAATTGCTTGCCCTGAATGCTCAACGGAGGCGTATCTCCTATCTCCGCGCCCATCAAGCGCAGCGGTTCGGCCACGCGCTTCATCGGCCTGCGACGCAACCCAACAGAACCGTCCAGCGTCACGGCGAGATCGCGCTGACCCGCCAGCGCGCCCATCAACATGCGAATCGTTGCGCCGGAGTTGCCGCAATCGAGACGTGCCGCAGGTGAGCGCAGTTGCCCACCCTGAACGATCAACGCGCCGTCAGATTCGATCGCCAGTGGCACGCCCAGAGCGCGCACACAGCGCATCATCGCTTCGGTCACGCCGGCGTGCAAGAAATTCTGAAGGCGGCTCGTACCCTGCGCCAGCGCGGCATGCATCAACGCGCGATGCGAGATCGATTTGTCGCCGGGCATGGAGACGACACCATGCAAAGATGAAGAGGGTTGGATTTTCCACTTCATGTGAACCTCTGACGAGTAACGAGTAACAAGTAATTACTCATTACTCGTTACTCGTTTTGTGCTCTCCCACCACTTCCGTTTCTCGCGCACGGCTTCCAATTTCGCGCGCAATTCAGTCCAATCCTCACGCTCGATCAGTTCGATCGTTTCTTGCAGCGACGACTGCGCGTTGTCCAAAGCATCTAACACCTCGACCCGATTGGACTTGAGGATGTCGAGCATCATCGTCACGTCCGAGGCCGCCAGCCGAGATGTATCGCGAAAACCGGAAGCAGCCAAAGCCCACAGCACATCATCAGTGGCGTTCAGGGTGACATCAACGAGCGTTGAGGCCAGCAGGTAAGGCACATGACTGATGGTCGCCGTGGCGCGATCGTGTTGTTGGGGATCGAGCAGCAGCGATCGGGCTTGCAGAGTAACCGTCAGTTCTTGCGCGATGTTCAACGTGCCGGGCCGCGTTCGCTGCAACGGTGTGAGCGCGAAAAGACACCCCCGATAGAGATCGCCCGCGGCGGCACCCAGCCCCGAGGTTTCTTTGCCGCACATCGGATGGCCGCCGAGGGGGCTGATGCGATCGGGCAACGTGCGCATCCGCTCGACGATTTGCACTTTAGTTGAACCGAGATCGAGCAAGTGAAACTCGCCCGAGAAAACCTGCGGGACGCGATCGAGCCAATCGAGAATGGCCGACACCGGCGCGGCGAGGATCAACAGATCGACTTCGTCGCCGCGCAGATCGATCGGGCGGTGGATGATCCCGCGCGCGATCGCTTGGTCGATCGTGCCGGGATCGATATCGTAACCACTAATCGATCGGCACGCATCCTTCAGCGCCAACGCCAGCGATCCCCCCATCAGGCCCAGTCCGATGATTCCAACCCGACACTGCCGGAGCGCATCTTGCATCTTGCTTCTTGCATCCGGCCTGTTTAGCACCGGCCTACATCTTCGGCAATCTTGCGCACTTGCGTCACCAACTGCGCGAACCTCTCCGGCTTTAGGCTCTGCGCGCCATCTGACCACGCTTCTTCGGGATGCGGATGCACCTCGATGATCAAACCGTCTGCGCCGGCCGCGATGCCGGCCCGCGCCACCGCCGTGACGTACTCCCACTTGCCCGTGCCATGCGACGGATCGAGAATCACCGGCAGATGCGACATTTCTTTGATCACCGGAATCGCATTGATGTCGGTGGTATTGCGCGTGTATTTTTCAAAGGTGCGGATGCCGCGTTCACACAAGGCCACGCGCGGATTGCCGCTAGAAAGAATGTATTCGGCGGACATGAGAAGTTCTTCGATGGTGGACATCATGCCGCGCTTCAACAATACCGGGCAACTGACTTTACCCACCGCTTGCAACAGCGCGTAGTTCTGCATGTTGCGCGCGCCGATCTGCAGCATGTCGGCATAGCGCGTTACCAGCGGCACCTGTTCCGGCGACATCACTTCGGTGACAAACGGCAGTCCGGAGGCTTCACGCGCGGCGGCCAGCAGCTCCAGCCCTTCTTCACCCAGACCTTGAAAACTGTACGGCGACGAGCGCGGCTTGAACGCCCCGCCACGCAGCACCTGTGCACCTGCTTCTTTCACGGCTAACGCCGTCTCGACGATCTGCTCGCGCGTCTCCACCGAACACGGCCCGGCCATGATGACGATCTGCGGCCCGCCAATCTTTACACCATCCAGTGAGACGATCGTATCCTGCGGGTGCATATCGCGCGAGGCCATCTTGAACGGCTTCAAGATCGGCACGGTTTTCTCGACGCCATCGAGCAGATCGAAGTGCGTGCGATCGATCGGACGATCATCGCCAATCACGCCGATGATGGTGCGCTCTTCACCCGCCGAGAGATGCACGCGATAACCCAGCGATTCCACGCGCGCCACGACGCCAGAAACTTGTTTTGCGCTAGCACCCTTCTTCATCACGATGATCATGTCGCCTCCTTAAAAACAAGGACACAAGTGAACGAGGAAACAAGTAGACAAGACTTGCCTCCTGCTTCTTGCCTCCTGCCTCTTGCTTCACTTTAACGCCGCCCCACCGCTTCTGCCACACGTTTCACGTCTCTCACCATCTGCGCAAACTTCTCCGGCTTCAGACTCTGCGCGCCGTCCGACCACGCTTCTTCGGGATGCGGATGAACTTCGATGATCAACCCGTCCGCACCAGCCGCAATGCCCGCGCGCGCCACCGCCGTGACGTACTCCCACTTGCCCGTGCCATGCGATGGATCGACCACCACCGGCAAATGCGACATCTGCTTGATGACGGGCACCGCATTGATGTCCGTGGTGTTGCGCGTGTACTTCTCAAACGTGCGGATGCCGCGCTCGCACAACACCACGCGCGAATTGCCGTTCGACAAGATATATTCGGCGGACATCAATAGCTCTTCAATGGTGGACATCATGCCGCGTTTCAACAACACGGGATGATTGGCTTTGCCCACCGCTTGCAGCAGCGCGTAGTTCTGCATGTTCCGCGCGCCGATTTGCAGCATATCCGCATAGCGCATGACCAGCGGTATTTGCTCCGGCGACATCACTTCCGTCACGATCGGCAGGCCAGTCACCTGCCGCGCTTCCGCCAATAATTCCAACCCTTCTTCGCCGAGACCTTGAAAACTGTAAGGGGATGATCGGGGTTTGAACGCGCCGCCGCGCAGCACCTGTGCACCTGCTTCTTTCACGGCTAACGCCGTTTCGATGATCTGCTCGCGCGTCTCCACCGAGCACGGCCCGGCCATAATCACGATCTGCGGCCCGCCGATTTTCACGCCGTCCAGGGCCACTTGCGTGTCCTGCGGATGCATATCGCGTGAGGCCATCTTGAACGGTTTCAAAATCGGGATCGTCTTATCGACCCCGTCGAGCGTTTCAAAGTTCGTGCGATCGATCGGGCGGTCGTCGCCGATCACGCCGATGATAGTGCGCTCTTCGCCCTGCACCAAATGCGCGCGATAGCCCATCGACTCGACACGCGTCACGATCGCCGAAATTTGTTGGGCGCTGGCGCCATGCTGCATCACAATCACCATGCTATCCTCCGCGTTCTTCAGTTGCCATCGAATGTGAGAGACCATTCGGGCGGTAGGCCCGATCAGGGCGCAGGTTGACCGCCCCTTTGATGTAGATGTGCTGCACCTCGCTTGCGGCGACGGTGGTGCTCCAATGCAGCAAAATCCGAATACACTGCTTCACACCGTGCGGCACATTCATCTCGTGCATGCACATCAGGGCCACATCGTGCCAGCCCAACGCCCGCGCCGCCAGCGCCGGGTAATCGGCATTCAAATCGAGCGTGGTGGTGAAGATTGCCGACGCCACATCGTCGGGGTCCACGTCGTTCGCTTCGATCATCAAACTCAACAGTTCGCGCGTCGCCGCCAGAATCGCTTCGCGCGTATTGTCATCGGCCGTCGTCGCGCCGCGTACACCACGCACTCGCACCTCATTCCTCATCAGGCCGCCTCCACAAAAAGAAAGAGCGCGGGGCCGGTGCCTCGCGCTCTTAGGATTCCTTGACACGGGATGTCTAGGGCCTACCAAGCCGAAACAGCGGCGGGTGTTTCACCGTCGCGTAAAAAAAGTAAAAGTAGGCCAAACCAGACACGGGTTTCATTGTCAGCATCTTAACACGGCGCGCGCTGGTGTGTCAATGCCCGGCCTGCACGAAACCTTTACGCGATCGATTGTGAATCATGCCCAACTCTCCCTCGCCCGTGGGAGAAGGCTAGCGCATTATCCCTTTCAACTCACGGATGAACTGCGCGGCGGCCTGTGGCTTGTCTTCTGCCCGATCGACGATCTGCACCAAGGCCGATCCCACGATCACGCCATCGGCAAGGTGGCTTACTGCGCGGGCTTGTTCAGGCGTGGATACCCCAAACCCGATCGCGATCGGCGTCGACGTTATTCTTCTAATCCGTCCGACGAACTCGCCCAATCGATCGGATAGCTGCGTTCGCGCGCCCGTCACGCCCGTCAGCGACACCAGATAAATGAAGCCGCGTGCTTTCTCGGCGACCAACTTCAAGCGATCATTGGTCGAGGTCGGTGCGAGAAAATAGATCAACCCCAACTGGCGCGCCCGGCACAACCGATCGAGATCGCCGGCTTCTTCGGGCGGCAGATCGGGCACGATAAAGCCATCGGCTCCCGCGGCGGCGGCGTCATCCACGAAGCGTTCCAGTCCATAGGCCAGCATTGGATTGAAATAGCCCATCACCAAAAACGGCTGCGTCACGCCGCGCGAGCGCAACTCCGCGATCATTTCAAGCGATCGCTTCACCGTGATGCCCTGTTCCAGCGCCACCTGCGTGGCATGCTGAATCACCGGTCCATCGGCCAACGGATCGGAAAATGACAGTCCGATCTCAAACGCAGCTGCGCCCGCTTTACTCATCGCCGTGATCACATCCAGCGATGTCTCGACATCGGGGAATCCCAGCGGGAAATACGGCATCAACGCGGCGTGGCCGCCTGCAAATAAGTCGGCAAGGCGTGCTAGTGATTGTTGATTGCTGATTGCTGATTGCTGATTAGTCATTCGCTCATTGTTCATTAGTCATTTGGTCATTGTTCATTACTCATTGTCTTCATCACGGTATCTAGGTCTTTATCCCCCCGCCCCGATAGGTTCACCAACAGAATCTGATCCTTGCTCATCTGCGGCGAACGTTTGATCACCTCGGCTACCGCATGCGAAGATTCCAGCGCCGGGATGATGCCTTCCAATCGGCACAACATCGAAAACGCGCTCAACGCTTCATCGTCCGTTGCATACGTGTACTGCGCGCGGCCTATGTCACGCAGATACGAATGCTCCGGCCCCACCGCGGCATAGTCCAGCCCCGCCGAGATCGAATGCGTTTCTGCGATCTGCCCATCGGCGTTCTGCAAGACGAATGTCTTGGCGCCGTGGAGCACACCTACTCGTCCCATCGTCGGATCAGCAAAGCGGGCCGCATGCTTGCCCGACTCGATGCCCGCGCCGCCCGCTTCCACGCCGATCAATTCGACCGCTTGATCATCGCGAAACGCGTGAAACAGCCCGATCGCATTCGAGCCGCCGCCCACGCACGCGATGCAGGCATCGGGCAACCGTCCCGCCATCTCGACGATTTGCGTTCGTGCCTCACGCCCGATGATCGATTGAAAATCGCGCACGATCGTCGGATACGGATGCGGCCCCAACGCCGATCCCAACAAATAGTGCGTCGTGTTGACGTTGGTCACCCAATCGCGAATCGCTTCATTGATGGCGTCCTTCAACGTCTTCGTCCCGGCAGCGACAGGCCGCACTTCTGCGCCCAGCAACTTCATGCGAAACACATTGGGCTGTTGGCGGGCCATATCGACCGTGCCCATGTACACCACGCATTCCAACCCCAACAACGCCGATACTGTCGCCGACGCGACTCCATGTTGTCCTGCGCCCGTTTCGGCAACGACACGCTGCTTGCCCATCAACTTCGCCAGCAGCGCCTGCCCCAACGCGTTGTTGATCTTGTGTGCGCCCGAATGCGCCAGATCCTCGCGCTTCAAATAAATCTGTGCACCGCCCAGGTGCTCACTCAATCGTCGCGCATGTGTCAGCGCCGTGGGGCGACCCACATACGTCCGCAGCAACCGTTGATACTCCGCCATAAACGCGGCATCATTCACGGCCTCGACATACACCGCTTCCAGATCATCCAGAGCAGGCATCAATGTTTCAGGGACGAATTGGCCGCCATAGATCCCGAACTTATGATTTAAGATTGCTGATTGCTGATTGCTGATTGAAGTAACCATCGTCATCCGCTTATCCGTTTACTAATCCGTTTCGCTCCGTTTGTCCGATTCAAAGTCCGTTGACGGCCTATCCGCTTATCCGTTTTGCAATCCGTTGACGGCCATCATCCGCTGATTCGTTGCCTATCCGTTGACACCCTTGGCCGCTTCCACAAACAACCGCATCTTCTCCACGTCCTTCTTCCCCGGCGCGCCTTCCACACCCGACGCCACATCCACGCCCCACGGCCTCACCTGTCGAATCGCCTCGGCCACGTTATCGGGCGTCAAACCACCCGCCAGCAAAATCGGATACTGCTGCGCCAGCTTTGTCGCGATCGACCACTCGGCTACGTGCCCCGTGCCGCCATACTGATCTTTGCGATACGCATCGATCAACAACACCGGCGCATTCGGTCCATACGGCGCGAACCACTCCGCATCAATCTCGGCCTCTGCTTCCGAAGTGGGCCGCAGCGCCTTGAAGCCGCGACCATGCAACTGCTCCACCACGTGCACGGGTTCATCGCCGTGCAGCTGCGCCAAATCGAGCTGCGCGATCTCCAGAATCGATCGAATATCTTCCAGCGACGAATTAACGAACACGCCCACCAGCAACGGCCTTTGCCCGTCCGATCGCTGTAGGTGCGCGGCAATTTCGCGCGCTTTCTCCGGTGCGATGTAACGCGGGCTCTTGGGATAGAAATTGAAGCCCAGCAAATCCGCCCCAACCTCAATGGTCGCGCGCGCATCATCGATGTTGGTGATCCCGCAGATCTTGACCTTCATATTTTATCCGTGTTCATCCGTGAAATCCGTGTCCGACTAATTCCCGCACTTTCGCGCCGACATCGCTCGCCGTCACCAACGCCTCACCCACGAGGATCGCATCCACGCCCATATCACGCCCCCGCGCCACATCGTCCGCCGAATGGATACCGCTTTCGGCCACGAGGACTATATTCGCCGGGATGTTCTTGCGCAGGCGCGCCGTCGTCTGCAAATCGACGCTGAAATCGTGCAGATTCCGATTGTTCACGCCGATCAACTTCGGCGCGATCTTCAGCGCTGTTTCTACCTCGGCCTCGTCGTGAACTTCCACCAGCGCGGTCATGCCTAGATCGTCGATCAGCTCATGCAATTCCTGCATCTGATCCAGGCGCAACGCCGCGACGATCAGCAGCACCGCATCGGCTCCCGCCGCGCGCGCTTCATAGACTTGATAGCCGTCCACGATGAAGTCTTTCCGCAGTACAGGCAAGCCGGCCGCTTCACGTGCCTTACTTAGATCGCTCAACACACCTTGAAAGAACTTCTCATCCGTCAACACGGATAACGCCGCCGCGCCATTCTCTGCATAGGTGCGCGCCAACTGCGCCGGATCGTAATCGGGACGCAGCAGCCCCTTCGAGGGTGACGCTTTCTTGCATTCGGCGATCAGCGCCGGTCGCCCGGCTCGCTTCAACGCGCCGATGAAATCTCGCGGCGGAGTCTGTGCCACTGCCTGTTCGCGCAACCGCTCGACCGGTACGTCAATACGCCGCTGAGCAACTTCGAGATATTTGTTAGCCAGAATTCGATCGAGAATCATAAGAACTGACGAGTGAAAAGTGACGAGTGAAGTGCGAATGATCACCGCTAGCTATTCACTCGTCACTCATCATGCCCTCCCACTAAACTCCACCAACTCATCCAACTTCTTCAGTGCCGCGCCCGACTCTAGCGCTTGTTTCGCCAACGCCAGGCCCTCTCGAAAATCGCCCGACTCGGCCGCCAGCGCCGCCGCCGCATTAAGCAAGACCGCGTTCTTGCGTGTGCCGTTCAACGATCCGCCCAGCACGCCGCGCAGAATCTTCGCATTGTCTTCCGGCGTGCCGCCGACCAGATCAGCCATGTCGCCGCGCGGCAAGCCCAGCGCTTCTGCATCAAGTGTTGTTGTCGTGACTTTGCCGTCTTTGAGGTGACTCACGCGATTCGGCCCGACCGTACTGAGCTCGTCCATCCCGCCCGCGCCGTGCACCACAAACGCCGCGCGCGATCCGAGTTCGCCCAGCACCTGCGCCAGCGTTTCGGTTAAGTCAGGATCGAACACACCGATGACCTGCACCTCCGCGCCCGCCGGATTGGTCAACGGGCCGAGCACATTGAAGATGGTACGCTGCCCGATTTCTTTGCGGGGCCCTCCGACGTGCTTCATCGCCGGATGGAATTTGGGCGCGAACAAGAAGCCGATGCCCACTTCGTCAATCGCTTGACCCACCTGCTCCGGTGTGAGATCGAGGTTGACGCCCAGTGCGCTCAACACATCGGCGCTGCCGCACTGCGACGATGCGGCGCGATTGCCATGCTTCGCCACTTTGCAGCCCGCTCCCGCGATGACGAACGCCGCCGCCGTGCTGATGTTGAACGTATGCTTGCCGTCGCCGCCTGTGCCCGCCGTGTCATACAGCGTGCCCGCGGTCTTCACCGGCACCGGCACTACGTTCGCGCGCATCGCCCGCGCCGAACCCGTGATCTCGTCCACCGTCTCGCCCTTCATCCGCAGCGCGATGAGATACGCGCCAATCTGCGCCTGGGTGGCATTACCCGTCATGATGTCCATCATCGCCGCTTCAGCTTCAGCCTGCGTTAAATCTTCACGGCGGATGGTCTTGGCAATCGCGTCCTTTATCATTTCTGACCTCCCGGTACTTCGTAGTGCGTGGTGCGTATTGCGTCATTACGCACCACGCACTACGCATCATCTTTCAATTCTTGATCGACAAGAAATTCTTCAGTAGTTGCTTCCCATGCTTCGTCAAAATCGATTCGGGATGGAACTGCACGCCATAGGTGTGATGCGCTTTATGCTTCACGCCCATCACCACCCCATCGCTCGTAAACGCCGTGATTTCCAGGCAATCGGCCACCGGCTCCTCCACCATCAACGAGTGATAGCGCGTTGCCTCAAACGGGCTGGGCATCCCGTCAAAAATACCCTGACCGTTGTGATAAATCTGCGAGGTCTTGCCGTGCATCAACTTGGGGGCGCGCTTCACCACGCCGCCAAACGTCGCGCCGATGCACTGATGCCCCAGACACACCCCCAGGATCGGAATCTCGCCGCTGAAGCGCAGGATCGCCTCGTTGGAAATGCCGCCATCGTTGGGATCGCCCGGCCCCGGCGAGATGACGATCTTCTCCGGCCGCAACGCCGCCAGTTCGTCAAGCGTGATCGCATCGTTGCGGAACACCTGCAAATCCGCGCCCAACTCGCCCAGATATTGAACGAGGTTGTAAGTGAAAGAGTCATAGTTGTCGATCACGGCAATCATATCTGCCCCCTTGATGAGTGATGAGTGAAAAGTGATATCCGGTTGTAATTCACTCTTCACTCATCACTTTTCAGCTAATTCAATCGCTACCGCTAATGCCTTCGCCTTGGTCAACGTTTCCTGATATTCACTCGCCGGATCAGAATCCGCCACGATTCCCGCGCCGGCCTGAATGCTGACCACATCGCCCAGCATCTGCATGGTGCGGATGGCGATGCACGTATCCATCGCGCCATCGTACGAGAAGTAACCTACCGAACCAGCATACAAGCCCCGATCGAGCTGCTCCAGATCGCGGACGATCTCCATAGCGCGCACTTTCGGCGCGCCGCTGACCGTGCCCGCCGGGAACGTCGCACGCAGCAGATCGAAGGCATCGATACCGTCGCGCAATTTGCCTTCCACTTGCGAGACGATGTGCATCACGTGCGAGTAGCGTTCCACCACAAACAGATCGGGGACGTGCACCGTGCCGTACTCGCATGCGCGACCGAGATCGTTGCGTCCCAGATCGACCAACATCACGTGCTCGGCACGCTCTTTCGGATCGGCCAGCAGTTCCTGCTCCAGCGCCACATCTTCGGCAGGATGCGATCCGCGTCGCCGCGTGCCCGCGATCGGGCGGACGGTAGCCGTGCGGCCTTCCAAGCGCACCAGCATTTCCGGCGAAGCACCGATCACATGATAAGGTTTGCCATCCGCCTCGCCAAAATCGAAGAAGAACATGTACGGCGAAGGATTCAGCCGCCGCAGCGCGCGATAAATATCGAACGGTTGCGCGGAGGTGCGGCGTGACAAGCGCTGCGACAACACCACTTGAAAGATGTCGCCCGCCGCGATGTGTTCTTTGGCAGCACGCACGATTTCTTCAAAGCCAAATTGAGTGAAGTTCGATGACAATGTGGATGGAGATGGTGCGTGTTGCGTGGTGCGTGCTGGCAGCGGCGCAGATAATCGATCAGCGATGCGATCGATGCGATCGATGGCGTCGGCGTACGCGGCTTCGGGATCGCCATTGAGGTGCGCGTTGACGATGATCAACAGGCGACCACGCGCATGATCGAACGCGACCAGCGTATCCGTCAGCATGTACAGCGCTTCGGGCAAGCCTTCTGCGCCAGCCGGACTTTCGTCCGGCGATGTATGCGGCGGATTGTCATCCGCCGCGAGCACATCGAGTTTTGGTTCGAAGAAGCGGATCACATCGTAGCCCAAATAACCCACCAAGCCACCTACAAAACGCGGCAAGCCCGGCAGTGCCACTGGCTTGAAGCGCGCCAATTCTTCTTGCAAGACGTGCAGTGGATCTTTGCCCTTAGGCAGATCAGCCGTGGTCGTGTGATCATTCGATCGGCGGGTGTATGACCGCTGGTTGAAGCTCAGCACCGCGTTGGGCTCAATCCCGATGAACGAATAGCGCCCCACCTGCTCACCCCCCTCGACGCTCTCCAACAAAAACGACGCGCCGTGCCCCGCCAGTTTCAAGTACACCGACACCGGCGTGTCGAGATCGGCGGGCAGCTCACGATAGATCGGAATCAAGTTGCCCTGCGCCGAGAGTTCCAAAACTTCATTCAATGAAGGGTGAATCTCGGTTCGCTCGCGCGTCATTGGTTCAGCCAGCATTGTCCCCTCCAACAAAACGAGTCATGAGTAACGAGTGAAGAGATCTCATTCGTTACTCATGACTTGTTACTCGTTATGCGTTCACCTTCGGCAATCCCGCAATCGCCTTGTGCACTTCTTCGGCCGGATATTCGTAATCTTCCAACTCGCCCGCGAAGTAACTGCGATAGCCCGCCATATCGAAGTGACCGTGGCCGCTCAGGTTGAACAGAATCACCTTCTTCTCGCCGGATTCTTTAGCCTTCAGCGCTTCGTCAATGGCTGCGCGAATCGCGTGCGCGGATTCGGGCGCGGGGATGATGCCTTCCGTGCGCGTGAATTGCACGGCGGCCGCGAACACCGGGTTCTGCGCCACGGCGACGGCTTCGACCACGCCCTCGTCGTACAACTTGCAAATGATGGGCGACATGCCGTGGTAACGCAGACCGCCCGCGTGAATGGGCGCCGGAATAAACGCCGAGCCTAACGTGTACATCTTCACCAGCGGCGTCGTCTGCGCGGTGTCGCCAAAGTCGTAGGTATAGACGCCCTTCGTCAACGACGGCGCAGCCGTGGGCTCCACCGCGATGAGGCGCGTGGTCTTGCCATCCTTCAATTTGCCGCGCACGAACGGCAGAATGATGCCGCCCAGATTCGATCCGCCGCCCGCGCAGCCGATGACGATGTCAGGATATTCGTCGGCCTTTTCCATCTGCTTCAAGGCTTCTTCGCCGATGATCGTTTGATGCAGCAGCACGTGGTTGAACACCGAGCCGATCGAGTATTTGGTGTCCGGCGTCGTGACGGTATCTTCCATCGCCTCGCTGATCGCGATGCCGAGCGAACCGGGATGATTCGGATTTTCGGCCAGGAACTTGCGCCCCGCGGCTGTATCCTTTGATGGTGAAGCCACGATCGTCGCGCCATAGGCCTCCATCATCATGCGGCGATACGGCTTCTGCTGGTACGAAATATTGACCATGTACACTTTGGCTTCCAGGCCAAAGTAACCGGCCGCAAACGCCACCGAGCTGCCCCACTGCCCCGCGCCGGTTTCGGTGGCCAGACGCTTGGTGCCCGCTCGTTTGTTGTAATACGCTTGCGGCACCGCCGTGTTGGGCTTATGCGATCCAACCGGTGACGCGCCTTCGTATTTGTAATAGA
This sequence comes from Anaerolineae bacterium, assembly GCA_003154115.1. Taxonomy (GTDB): domain Bacteria; phylum Chloroflexota; class Anaerolineae; order Fen-1058; family Fen-1058; genus Fen-1058. Next base: position 5,579 of record PMCF01000350.1, on the reverse strand, counting down.
TGTGCGCCGGAGTATCAAGCGCTTTCTCTAAACGCCGCGCGCGCATCAACGGCGTGGGTCGCCACAGCCGATAGATCTCAAACACCTCTTCGGGGATGTCAATATACTGCGCCGCATACGGTCCGACGGACGCTTCCTGCATAATGATGTCCATGGGGAACAGTGGCGCCATATCCTGCGGCCCGATCGGCTGTCCCGTCCCGGGGTTGATCACGGGCGGCAGCGGCGTCGCAAAATCGGCCTGCACGTTGTACCACGCGGTCGGCATTTCACTTTCTTCGAGCAGATACTTGACTTGGTCAGACATGATATTCCTCCGAGAGAATTTGAATGTCGTGCTAACGAGTAACGAGTAATGCGTAAACCGAACATTACTCGTTACTCGTTACTTATTACGTTTCACGCCTTACGCCTCAGCCCCATCGCCTCACGCGCCAGGCGCACGGTTTCTTCCGAGATGGGCGTGACCTTGGCGCGGCCCGCTTCCAGAATCTCGTCGATCAACTGCGGCTGGGCTTCGTAGTGCGCGCGGCGCTCGCGGATCGGCGCGAGGAAGTTTTGCAGCGCGCTGTTCAACTTCTTCTTCACTTCCACATCGCCCACCTTGCCCGCCCGATAACGCGACTTCAAATCCTCAACCTCGGCCACATTCGGATTGAACGCGTCGTGATACTGAAAGACCGGATTGCCGTCGGGGTTGCCGGGGATGTCCGCGCGGATGCGCGTGGGATCGGTGTACATGTTCATCACCTTCTGGCGCACCGTCGCCTCATCGTCCGACAGCAGGATGGCATTGCCCAGCGACTTGGACATCTTGGCCTTGTTGTCCGTGCCCACCAGCGTCGGCACATCGCCGATCAGCGCCTCGGGCTCGGGAAACACTTCGCAGTCGTACTGGAAGTTAAAGCGGCGCGCAATCTCGCGTGTCACTTCGACGTGCGACGCTTGATCTTTCCCCACCGGCACCAGATTCGCGCGCACGTGCAGAATGTCGGCGGCTTGCAGCACCGGATAGCCCAACAAGCCATACGACGGCTGCTCGATGTGCTCAGAGTCCATGATTTCTTTCAGCGTCGGCACGCGCTCGAGACGCGGCACGGTCGTGAGCATCGAGAACAGCAAATGCAGTTCACACACGCTGGGCACATCGGATTGGACATAGATCGTGGTCTTTTCCGGATCGATACCCACCGACAAATAATCGAGCACGAGTTGCCGCGTGTTGCCCACGGTCGCAGAAACGTGCTCTTTATCGACGGCGCGCGTTAGCGCGTGATAATCGGCGGCGAGCAGAAAGACTTCGTAGGTGTCCTGCAGCTTCACGCGATTCGCCAGCGTGCCGACGTAGTGCCCCAGATGCAGCGGGCCCGTCGGTCGATCGCCGGTAAGGATTCTGCCTTTCTTGATTGTTGATTGTTGATTGCTGATTGCTGATTGCACTTCAAGCACGTCGTTCATCGTTTTCCTCCAGAATGATTGCAGTCGTTGGGCCGAAGGCTTCATCCCTCAAACAAAAAGCGCCCGTCCCGTCACGCAGTGCTGCGTGCCCTGGGACGAGCGCTTCGATTACGCCCGTGGTGCCACCCATTTTAGGCTGACTGCTTCGCAAAACAAAAACCTGCCGGTGATAGCGACAGGTTCAAAAGGCCAGCCTCACTTTGCGAGTACGATATCTCCGGCAAACCACACGCCTTCGACGATGATACCCTCTGCCTTGATAACGGTGGCGGCTCCGGCTTGGGCTACTCTCGATCGATTTTGCCCGTGCAACTCAGGGGACCATTCCATCTCTGCAACTGGATCGGACTCACAGCGCCTTCTGTCCGACTCTCTGCCCAGCGGCGGGCGAGATGTACTTTTCCCCGTCAACGTCTTTGTGACGCATTTATACCCAACTTTCGCGTGTGTGTCAAGGGTCAGACTGCACAACTCAACTCCTGCTCTATTCGTGCAGCGAACAGGGGAGGTTGATCGGGACAAAAAAGGGCCGCTTCCTTGCGGCTAAGCGGCCCACCAACACTTATTCAATTGATCGCCTGTCCGATGTCATTTGGCCTTCCTGTGTGTTGGCCCACTGCTTGCCTTACTGCTCTCACACAGGCACTCCACACGGAGCGTTGCGAGTCCTGTTTAATTTGACATTAATTCCTGAACTGTTTACGCCGCAGAAGCTCACGCAAATCCAACACCGCTGTCTGGGGCCGGTACTCTTGACTTGCTAGAGAGTCTGCCGCAGCAATCCTCACAGCCGCCAGTGAATCTTGCGCTTCTGCCCGGGTGGTTACCGTCACACGGGGCGCCTTGCGGCGTATCCATCGTGCTTTGCCGTGTGGGCGGTCGTGGTATGACGCATAAGAGGCGATAAAACCACAGCCAACCTGATACGGCTTCACACCGGAGTCTACGACTCAACAGTCAGGTGATAGGGGTATCTCGAAACGCTGCTTGCTCGAACATCGGACCTGCTTTCTCCGGTGGTTCGGCAAACGGATTCAAGTGCGCCGTCCCTCCTTTCTAAAGCTCAGACCTACGAGATTAACGCATCGATCCGGGGATGAATCGAGCGCCCCTACGCGAGGTACCTTCTTAATAACACAGGACTCGACCGAAGGCAATGATCCAAAGTACTATCTTTGCCGCGGCAGCGACCTCAAAAAAATAATCGTTGCGATCCAACCTGATTCAAAACAAACGAGGCGGTTGTTACCCCGCCCCGATCGTTTTAGCTGCGCTGCAACGGTTGAAAGACGCCGTCAGGATCACGCGGCATCGGCAGCACTTCGATCACGGCTTCACGATTCAACGGCCCATAGATATGCGGATACAACACATCATCGGCGCCGGGTTCGTATTTGATTTCAGAGATTACAGCCCTTTCGTCGATCACCAACACGCGCCAGGCGCGTCGATCGTTCCGATAGTGGCGATTGGCGACAAGCGCGATTTGGTCGTCGCCGCGCGTACAGTGAATGAAACCTTCACGCGCAAAATCGGCAGGCACATAAACTCGATCGAGCAACCGGGCTTCCCAGTACTCGGCCGGAACCAGATGGTAGATGATGTCGGTCACTTGGCGTTTTCCAGCGCTTCCAGATCGTCAATCAGCTTGCCGATGAAATTGAAACCGCCCTGCCAGAAAGCCGGCGACGCCATGTCGATGCCCACACTCGCCAGAATCTTGGCCGGCTCTTCCGAACCGCCGTAAGACAAAATCTTCAAGTACGTCGGCTCGAACGCTTGGCCTGCGGTGCGATACATCTGATACAGCGCCAGCGCGAACAGCTGGCCAAAGCTATAGGCATAGGTGTAGAACGGCACGTGATAGAAATGTGGAATTGAAATCCACTCCCACTTGAATTCGTCCGCAATCTCCACTGCATCGCCGAACTGCTCTTGCAGGTTGGTCACGTAAAACGCTGCAATCTCATCAGTCGATTTATTCTCCATCACCAACCGATGCGCATCGCGCTCGAAGATCGTGAAATAGGCCTGCCGCTGAATCGTCGCGTACGTATCATCGATCTTGTCCGCCAGCAGATCGCGCCGCACGGCCGCGTCGGTCTCGTCCTTCAACAGCCGATCGGTCAACAGCATCTCGCCGAAGGTCGAGGCGGTCTCGGCCAGCGGCAGCGAGGAATGGAAGGTGAGGGACGAATGATCTTGCGCCATCAGGGCGTGCACGGCGTGCCCCAGTTCATGCGCCAGCGTCGCCACGTCACGCGCGCGACCCGCAAAGTTGACCAGCACCCAGGGCGCTAGCTGGGGCAACGGGCTGGAACAGAACGCCCCACCCCGCTTGCCCTGACGCAATTCCGAGTCGATGTGATTCTCTGCAAAAATTCGCTGCGCATGATCGGCCAGGGTTGGCGAGAAATCACGATAGCTCGCCAGCACCAGATCAACCGCCGCGCCGAATTCAAATTGCTTCTCGGCCTGCAACAGCGGCGCGTACAGATCGTAGCGGCGCAGCTTGGGCAGGCCAATCCATGTGGCCTTCAATTTGAAGTAGCGTTGATACAGATGATTGTTCTGCCGCGCCACGGCGAGTAACGTATCGGTGACGGCATCGGGAATATCGTTCGCCAGATTCCGCGCCGAGATCGGTTCACGATAACCGCGCAATTGAATCGATTCGTTGTACCAGTCGCGCACGCGATTACTGTAAATCTGCGCCAGGACCAGGCGTTGATCGGCGTACACGCGATAGAGTTCCTGGTAGATGGCCGCGCGCACGTCCGCCGAAGGATGCCGCGCATACGATCCCAATTCATCGCGAGTCATCGTCTTCTTCTGGCCGTCGATGTCCACCGTAAATTCAAACTTGCTGGTGATCATGTCGTACAACTGCACCAGCGCGTCGATGCCGTTGATGTCTTTGAGATTGATGAGTTTCTCTTCGGCTTCGCTGAGGGTGTGCGGCTTGAAGTGTCGTAGTTCTTCCAAGAAATACCGGCGATCCCCGGCGGCCGCCATCAACCGATCGGCCTGAGCGTCTTCCAGGCTCTTGAACCATAGGCTAAAGAACAGCGTGCGATTCTGCACCTCGGCCGCCAATTGATCCATGCGCGATTTGAAGATCAACGCGGCCTGCTGCTGCGTGTCTTCCGTGAACCACAACGACGCATAGCTCAGCAAGTGGCGCAGCGCCACAGTGATGGCTTCGTAAGTGTCGAGTACCCGGGCAAAGTCGGGCAGGGCCACATCGGGGGTGAGGATCGATCGGGCGGTTTCAAATTCGCCCAGCAGTTCGGTCAGTTGAGATTGGTAATCGTTAAAGCGTGGGCCGTCGGGGGCATCCAGTAAATCGTTCAGGCTCCAGCGGGTCTGGGTATAAGTAGTCACGCGTCACTCCTGGCATCGATGGTAAAGTAAGTCTACCGCCAGACGCCACGCGCGTCAAACGCTTTCCAGCCAGCACAACTGCTCCGACATTTTTGTGATTGTGGATTGCCAGGAACCGGGCCTGTGGGCCTATCACTGCCACATCCTCACGCATGCCGAATCCAACCAGGGCATGTTCGGCATGGTGACGGTGCTCTCAATTGAAGAATAGCACGGCAAGCAGTGCCTAATAGACAAACGCGCCTCGATCGAGTGATCGAGGCGCGTTGTTTTACGAGAATTTCAATCGACTACTCGGTTTAGCCCGGCTATAATTGTTGAGAGGTCATGAAGGATGCGAGGTGAAGTCATGAGAACCGTACCCCTTTCTAAGTCACTGTATGATCTAGTGCGCTCGGCAAAGGCTTCCTCCAACATTCGAAGCCAATTCTTTGGCCGCAGGAAGGTGCAGTCACTGACCTCGTACACGTATTGATAGAAGCCGATGCGGTTCACGGCTCCTCAACAGATGATCAGCTGTTGCGTTGACGCCAGAGGCCCAGAACGCCCAGCCCACCTACCACCAAAAAGAGCCCCGCCCATGGAAAAGTTGGTCCGTGTGAGTTTGTCTGTATCGACAAGAGTGTTACTGCCGTGGGCTGGTCGTCCTTCAGTGTAAAGGGCGAGTAGCTATTGGTGTCGGCCCGCACCCAGAGCGCATCACCACTCCCGCCGCGAACAGACGGCAAGGCGGTCCA